>CAZNDQ010000290.1:0-5774 GCA_964571825.1 uncultured Planctomycetales bacterium
GGAGCAGCTTGCGTGCTGTCGGTGGCTGGCGGCGCGGCTGGCAGGGCGGAGCGAGGCGCGGGTGCTGAACCTGTTCGCGGGGACGGGGCTGGTGACGGCGGCGGCCGTGCGGGGAGGGGCAACTGTGACGCACGTCGACGCGAGCCGGGCGTCCCTGGCGCTGGCGCGGGTAAACGTCGGCGAGGTCGGGGCGCGGTGGATTCCGGAGGATGCGGTGACATTCCTTGAGCGCGCCGCGCGGCGCGGCGAGGCCTACGACGCAGTGGTGCTGGACGCGCCGACGTTCGGGCGGGGGCCGAGGGGGCGGACGTGGCAGCTCCGGCGCGATCTGCCGCGGGCAGTGGAGCTGATCGGGCGCGTGCTGGCGGTGCCGCCGGCGGGGGTGTGGGTGTCGGCGCACGCGGAGGGCGGGTCGGCCGGGGAGTTGGCGGAGATGCTGCGGGCGGGGCTGGGCGTCGAGGAGGAGGACGTTTCGGCGCTGCGGCTGGGGATCCGGAGCGAGGATGGGCGGCGATTGGAGGCGGGGTTTGCGGCGTGTACGCCGGGAAAAGTGGCTAGTGGCTAGTGGCAAGTGGCCAGTGAAGGAGTCGCGGAGTACCGCGACGAAGAATACGACACGGCGGTTGGCGTGCTGGACGGAGAGCCCGATTCGAGATGCTTCGCTGGCGCTGAGCATGACGGGTTGCGGGAAGGGATTCCCGCGTGATCGCGGTGCGAGAAAGGATTCTCGCACCAGCGGGATGCTTCGATGGGGCCGAGTGGGGGGGGGGGGCGGTCGGGGGGGGGGGGGGCGAGCGGGTAAAATTCCGGTGGGGGGGTTTACTGGATGTGGGGGCGGCGATGGACCTTTTTGCGGAGCAGCACAAGCGAGCGCTGAAAACGGCTGAGCCTCTGGCGGTGCGGATGCGGCCGCGGACGCTGGACGAGTTCGTCGGGCAGCAGCACTTCCTCGGGCCGGGCAAGCTGCTGCGGCGGCTGCTGGAGGCGGACCGCATCACGAGCGCGATCTTCTACGGGCCGCCGGGGACGGGGAAGACGACGCTGGCGCAGGTGATCGCGGCGCAGACTCAGGCGGCGTTCGAGGAGGCGAACGCGGCGGCCGTGGGGGTGAAGGAAATCCGCGAGATCATCGGGCGGGCGCGGGACCGGCTTGCGGGGTCGCAGCGGCGGACGGTGTTGTTTTTGGACGAGATTCACCGCTTCAACCGGGCGCAGCAGGACGTGCTGCTGCCGGATGTGGAAAACGGGATTCTCATCCTACTGGGGGCGACGACGGAGAATCCGTTTTTCTCGGTGAATGCGCCGCTGGTGTCGCGGAGCCAGATTTTCCAGTTCGAGCCGATCGCGCCGAGAGACATCGTGCTGCTGCTGCGACGGGCGCTGGGGGATGCGGAGCGGGGGTTCGGGAAGCGGCCGGTGGAGATTACGGACGAGGCGCTGGAGCACTGGGCGACGATGTCGGACGGGGATGCGCGGCGGGCGCTGACGGCGCTGGAGGTGGCGGTGCTGTCGCAGGCGCGGGCGGCGGGGCCGAAGGGGCCGATCCGCATCGACCTGGCGGTGGCGGAGGAGTCGATCCAGCGGAAGGCGCTGGTGTATGACGGGACAGGGGATGGGCACTACGACGCGGCGAGTGCGCTGATCAAGTCGATGCGCGGGGGCGATCCGGACGCGACGGTGTACTGGCTGGCGCTGATGCTGGAGGCGGGGGAAGACCCGCGGTTTCTGGCGCGGCGGATCGCGATCTGCGCGGCCGAGGACGTGGGGAATGCCGACCCGACAGCACTGATACTGGCGAATGCGGCGGCGCAGGTGACGCATTTCGTGGGGCTGCCGGAGTGCCAGTTGCCGCTGGCCCAGGCGGCGATCTACATCGCGTGCGCCCCGAAGTCCAACGCCTCAGCCATGGCGATCTGGACGGCGCGGGAGGACGTGCGGGAGGGGCGGACGGTGCCGGTGCCGCGGCACCTGCGGGACACCCACTACAAGAGCGCGGGGAGGCTGGGGCATGGGGAGGGGTATCAGTACGCACATGACGACCCGTCCGGAATTGTGGCTCAGGAGTATCTGGGTGTCGATAAAAGTTATTACGTGCCGACGCCGCGCGGGCAGGAGGCCGAGATGGCGCGGTATCTGCAGGAGTTCAAGCGGCTGGTCGGGCGGGGGGCCACGAGCGGCGCGGCGGTGAGCGGCGGGAAATCGGGAACGGGCGGCGAGGCGGGCGGCGGCGGGCCGCCGGCCGGTGATGAGCGATGAAGAAGGAACTACGAGAACGGTTGCGGCACGCGCTGGACGAGATTCCGCGCGAGGAGTTGCTGGAGCGGTCGTTGAAGGCGTGCCGGATGCTGACGCAGACGCCGGAGTATCGGCAGGCTGAGTACGTGATGGTGTTTCTGTCGCTGCCGCACGAGCTGGACACGACGGCGCTGGTGTTGCAGGCGTGGCAGGACAACAAGCACGTGCTGGCGCCGCAGGTGAAGTGGGGCGAGCGGCGGATGTTGCCGATCGAGATCCGCTCGCTGGAGCAGAACATCACGGAGCATCCGCTGGGGTTCCGGGAGCCGGCCGAGGGGCCGGTGACGGCGATTTCGGAGATCGATCTGGTGGTGGTGCCGGGGCTGGGGTTCGATGCGCACGGCAACCGGCTGGGACGGGGGCGCGGGTTTTACGATCGGTTCCTGGCGCACCGGGATTTTCGCGCGGTGGCGTGCGCGATGGGGCTGGAGGAGCAGGTGGTTGAATCGATCCCGACGAGCCCGCTGGATCGGCGCGTGAGCATGCTGGTGACGGACGAGCGCGTGCGGTACTTCAACGGGAAGGCGCATTGAGGGCGCGGTGAGGCGCAGCGCGTGCAGGGATTCGGCGCAGAAATCGGCGCAGCGCGGCGGGAATTCCTTGCAATCGAAGCAGCGTGACGTATTCTAGGGTCGGTGCGGTGAGCGATGCGTCCTTCGGCGCGGTGGGGCGCGGCGATCCGCCATCACAACAAGCGAGCAACTTGACGGGGAGGCGGCTGAATGGCCAGACGCGGGCGTCGTCGTTGGCGGAACCGGGTGTTTGCGCTGCTGGCGGTGAGCGGCGTGGGGCTGCTGTATTGGGCGGACCTGCTGCCGTTCGTCGGGGCGCGGACGGAGGTTGTGGCGGACCCAACTGAGGTGCCGAGCCCGGCGATGGTGCCGCAGGCGCCCGCAGCGCCGTTGAAGCTGGCGGGCGAGGTGAATCCGCGTGGGGCGGGTGGCGAGCCGGCCGGGCGGACGCCGGCGCGGGCGCAGGAGCAGACTTCGGGGGCGCAGGTCGTGTCGACGGAGACGCCAGCCGTAACTTCGCCACCGAGCGCGACCCCCCCGCCGGCAGCAGCGGCTCCGGCGGCGCACGCGTCGAGCGGGAATGCGAGTCTGAGCGCCGGGCTGGCGCTGTTGCAGCGCGGGGAGCTGGTTGCGGCGCGGAACCAGCTCAAGGGGCTGGTGGGCGCGGGGCTGCCGGCGACGGAGGAGCGGCAGGCGCGGGCGGCGCTGGTGGAGATCGCGCGCCAGTTGACGTTTTCGCCGCAGGTGTACACGGGCGACCCGACGACGGAGACGTACGTCTTGCGGTCGGGCGATCTGCTGACGCGCGTGGCGAAGAAGTTCAACATCACGGCCGAGGCGATCGCGATGGTGAACAACCTGCCGGACATGAACCGGGTGCGGGCGGGGCAGAATCTCAAAGTGGTGCACGGGCCGATGCACGCGGTGGTGCGGCGCGGGGAGCACGTGCTGATGGTCTTTCTGGACGATGCGCTGATCGCGGAGTTTCCGGTGGGGCTGGGGTCGGGGGGCAAGACGCCGGTGGGCGAGTGGGTGGTGCGGGACAAGCTGAAGAACCCGACGTTCTTTCCGCCGGCGTCGCACGGGGGGCCGGTGATCCACGCGGACGATCCGAAGAACCCGCTGGGGGAGCGGTGGATCGGGCTGGACGGGCTGACGGGCGAGGCGGTCGGGCAGGTGGGATTCGGCATACACGGGACGATCGAGCCGGAGACGATCGGCAAGGACATGTCGCTGGGCTGCGTGCGGATGCACAACGCGGACGTGGAGATCGTGTACAACCTGCTGGTCGAGGGGCAGAGTCGGGTGAGGATCGAGTAGGGCGCGGCGAAAATGACGGCCGGCGATCTTCAACAACGAGATACCGCATGGCTCGCGGAGAATGGCATCGAGCTATTCAACCGCTACCGTGGGCGCTGGATTGCGGTCCACAACCATCAAGTCATCGCCGTCGGCGACACGGCGACCGAGGTCGACCAAAGTGCGCGACGAGTCGACCCTACCGGCCAGTTCATCCTTGAAGCGATCGAGCATGACGTAGACCGCGTGTGAAACACACAAGTCGCGTGTATGCTTGACGCCGCCCGCCGTTCGCCTGAAAACAGGTGCATGATCCAAGAATGCACTGACCCGCGACCTGACAGGAATCGGTACGTCCTCGCCGCACTTTTTCTCTGGTCAGTAGTTGCAGTCGCACTGCCCACGGCCGTGCGCGCGGAGGAGTTGCTGCGGATTGATCCGGCGCGGGTGGAGTTTGGGGAGGTGGATCGGGGGCTGGTGCGGCAGACGCGGGTGCGGGTGGTCAACGTGAGCGAGGGGGACGTGGAGATCCGGCACGTGGCGCCGGAGTGCGAGTGCATCCGGGTGGCGATCAACGGGCCGACGCGGCTGGAACCGGGCGGGCTGGTGGAGCTGCAACTGGCGTACGAGACGAAGAACCTGCCGCGGGGGCCGTCGGACAAGATCGTGCGGATCGAGTACGAGGCGGCCGCCAAGGGCGCGGCAGATGGCGCGCAGGAGGAGCACGTCTACGAGCTGCACGTGGGGATCGACGTCGCGCCGGGGGTGGAGGTTGAGCCGCCGGCCGTGGGGCTGGGAAGGGTGCACATCGCGGAGCCGGCGACGCAGCGGGTGCGGATCTTCAACGCGGACAACATCGAGTTCACGGTGCGCGAGGTGCTGAGTTCGCAGCCGGAGTTGCTGCGGGCGCGGCCGGCGGCGGCGGGCGCGGGTCGGTCAGCCGCGCACGAGTGGATCGTCGAGCTGGGGCCGAACCTGCGGCCGGGGCGTTTTTCCGGGACGCTGACGGTGTACACGGACCACCCGACGGACCACGAAGTCGAGTTGCCGGTGTACGCGGAGGCGTACGGTCCGGTGGCGGTGGAGCCGACGACGCTGTACTCGTCGGGGGTGAAGGCGGGGACGACAGTTGAGCACGCGCTGCGAGTAACGTCGGGAGAGGCAGCGGGGCTGAAGCTGGTGACGGTGTCGCCGGGGCTGGCGGCGCTGCGGCCGGAGCTCGTGCGCGCGGAGGGCAAGGCCGACGAGCTGACGGTGCGGTTTGCGGTGCCGGCGGATGCGACGCAGCGATTTTTCAGTGGGACGCTTCAGCTTGGCGCGGGTGAGGGCGGCGCACAAGTGGAGCTGAGCGCGTTTGTCTATCTGGGAGAGGCGGCGGCCGCGCCGGCGGCGGGCGGAGCGGGGCCGCGGCTGCACATCGATACGGCGAAGCTGGACCTCGGTCGCGTCGAGGAAGGGCAGGTGCCGGAGTTCGTCTTCCGGGTGGAGAACCGGGGCGATGCGCCGCTGGAGATTCTCGACGATCGCTCGACGTGCACGTGCCTGGCGTACGAGCTGCCGCAGCGAGCGCTGGCGCCGGGGGAGACGATGTACGTGCCAGCGCGGTACGTGACGACGGGACACCGCGGACGGGAGTCGGGGGCGGTGACGCTGAGGACGAACGACGCG
>CAZNDQ010000291.1:0-5765 GCA_964571825.1 uncultured Planctomycetales bacterium
GCCGATGAGTTCGCCGAGGATGTTCAGCAGCGGCCCGCCGGAGGTGCCGGGGTTGATGCTGGCGTCGGTCTGGATGAGGTTTTTGAAGGCGTGCTCGGCGTCGATCTGCACCTCGCGGTCGATGGCGGAGATGACGCCGCTGGTGACGGTCTGCTGATAGCCGAGCGGGTTGCCGATGGCGACGACGGTTTCGCCGACCATGAGATCGTCGCTGCGGCCGAGGCGGATCGCCTGAAGCGGGGAGGGCGGGTCGATCTTGAGGACGGCGAGATCGTTGGGGCTGTCGATGGCGACAATGCGGGCGTCGAAGATGCGCTTGTCGGCGAAGGTGACTTTGCGTTCCGCGGTGTTGGCGACGACATGGGCGTTGGTGACGATGTAGCCGGCGGGGTGGATGACGAAGCCGCTGCCGAGGCTGGTGGAGGTGTAGTAGCGCGGGCGCGCGGGGGGCATGTCGAAGAACTCTTCGAAGAGGCGGTCGATGCCGGTGGAGTAGCGGCGGGAGGAGATGACCTGCGTGCTGGAGATGCTGACGACAGCGTTGCGTGAGGCCTCGAATACGTCGACGACGGGGGAGCGGCGGGCGCGCGTTCGGTCGGCGTCGGTCGGCGCCTGGGCGAGGAGCACAGCGAGGAGAACTAAGCGTGTGGCAAGCAGCGCAGTCATGCGATCATCCCGTATCGGCTCAGGGCGCGGTGGATGTTTTCAAGGCGTAGACTGTTTGGGTGATACGATCCTGTCAATGGCGTCGCGGAAGGGGCGAAGGACCGAATAACTCACAGGGTCCGATAATGATCGCGGGGGATATGCTTTACACGGGACATGGGCGCGGGTTACACTCCCGGCCGTTTCGGTGTGGACACGAAGAGACCGCAGGACCCTAGCCGACGGAGCCGACGCATGGAGGAGTTCGAAAAACTCAAGAGGTTGGTCGAATCGGTGGCGGAGGACGTGGCGAAGGCGGAGGGCGGGAACAAGGCCGCCGGGACGCGCGTCCGCAAGCTGATGCAGGACATCAAGAACGCGGCCCAGGACGTGCGGAAGAAGATCCTCGAGGTTCGCTCCGCCGCGACAGGCGAGTAGCGGCGGGCCGCGGCCCCGGCGTTGACAATCAGGTGCTCTGGCTCGCAAGACGCGCCGGCGCCCGGACTGGTGCGCTCCGCGACGGAAATCCCCATGCCTCCACCGCTGTTGTTTCCTCTCGATGACGTGGACTTGTCGACGGTTCACGTGACGAAGGAGGAGTTTTATCGTGTGCTTCCGCACGCGTACGAGTTTCAGCTCGTCGACGGCGTGCTGCACATTGACCGGGAGGCGCAGCGGATTGTGGCGTTCCGGGACGTGCGTGAGGATGAGTGGTGGGTGCGGGGTCATATTCCGGGCCGGCCGCTGTTTCCCGGCGTGCTGATGATCGAGGCGGCCGCGCAGACGGCGAGCTACTACACGAAGGTGGCGCTGGATGACGATGACCGTTTTCTGGCGTTCGGGGCGGTGGACGGGGTGAAGTTCCGGGACGCGGTGATTCCGCCGGCGCGGATGCTGATTCTGGGCAAGGCGCTGGAGGTCCGGCCGCGGCGGACGGTGAGCGCGATGCAGTGTGTCGTCGACGGGCGGCTGGTCTTCGAGGGGACGATCACGGGCCTGCCGCTGCGCGATTGAACATCTTCCGCGGCGCGTGCATGCGCCGCCGTCAGACGTGGCCGATGTCTGAACCCATCGAGCTGTTCACGCATCATCTGGGGTTGATTGCGACAAATGATCTTGCAGCGGTTGGCGCGGCGCTGCCGGCGCGCGGGGGTGTGTATGCGCTGGCGGACCGGGAGGGGCGGGTGATCCTGCTGGCGGCGACGCAGTCGGTGCGGCGGAGTGTGCTGCACCGGCTGGCGGGCGCGGCGGAGGGGGAGAAGTCCAGCCGGCGCGCGGACCTGGCGGCGGTGACGCGGCAGATCTGGTGGACGCCGGCGTTCTCGGCGTTCGAGACGACGTGGCGGTATTACGGGGCGGCGCGGGTGCTGTATCCGCGCGATTACCTGAAGCGCGTGGCGTTCGGACCGGCGTGGTTCGTGCAGGTCGACTTGCAGATGGCGTATCCGCGGTTCGTGGCGACGAGCCGGCCGTTGGAGGCGGGCGGGGAGAGCTGGGGGCCGTTTGCGGAGCGGCGGACGGCCGCGGCGCTGGTGCAGCAACTTGAGGACCTTTTCGATCTCTGCCGCTATCACGACGTGCTGGACAAGTCGCCGCAGGGGCAGGCGTGCGCGTATTTCGAGATGGGGCGGTGCCGGGGGCCGTGCGACGGGACGGTGAGGGCGGCGGCATATCGGCTCGGGGTGGAGGCGGCACGGCAGTTCGCGTGGGGAGAGGAGGGTGCGGTCGTCGAGCGGTGGCGCGAGGAAATGCAGCAGGCGGCCGGGGCGCTGCAGTTCGAGCGGGCGGGGCTGTTGAAGGAGCGGATCGCGGCGGCGGGCAAGGGGCGGGCGCGGGGGCACGAACACGCGCGGGACGTGCGGGCGTTTCGCTATGTGGTGGTGCAGCGCGGGCCGGGGGCGACGCGGGTGCGGCCGTTTTTCGTGCGCGTGGGGGAAATTGCCGAGGGGCAGACGGTGCGGCTGCGCGAGGTGGAGGAATGGGTGCCGCGCTGGCGCGAGGAGCTGGCGGCGGAGGCGATGGACGTGAATCACGACGTGGGGGCGGAGCAGTTGTGGCTGGTGTCGCACTTTCTGTTCCGCGGGGAGCGGACGCCGGGGGTCTACTTGCACGAGTCGGCGCTGTCGGATACGAAGCTGGCGGCGGAGCGGGTGCGCGGCGCGCTGAGTCGCCGGGCCGGACCGAAACCACGGGAAAAGGATGGAGGCGAAGA
The DNA here is from genome assembly GCA_964571825.1 of uncultured Planctomycetales bacterium. Lineage (GTDB taxonomy): Bacteria > Planctomycetota > Phycisphaerae > UBA1845 > CAZNDQ01. Next base: position 2,858 of record CAZNDQ010000291.1, read on the forward strand.
TGCGTAAGGCGTCGCTGGCGATCGTTGTGCTGTTGATGTGCATGTCAAGCGGGTGCATGACCATCGCCAAGCGCGGGCTGGGCGAGGTGATGGGGGCGAAGGGGGAGGTGCTGGCGGTCCGGCCGGTGAGCCGGGCGACGCTGGCATCATACCGGTCGGTGAAGCTGGGGACGGTGACGAACGAGGTCGGCGGGCTGTGTCCGCCGCAGTGGGTCAATGCGCTGCGTACAACGGTGCCGGCGGTTCTGGCGAAGGAGCTGGGGAAGGAGTTTCCGGGCGGCGAGCCTTCGCTAACGGTTGACCTCAACGTTCAATATGCCCAGGCCGGGGGAACGCTGTCGTCGATCGTGGCCCCGGAGAAGCTGATCATCGCGCGGATGTACGTGCGGGGGTCGGACGCGGGGCAGCTCGGCGAGCTGGTGCTGGTGACGCGGAGCGAGGCGACGCGCGCCGACGCAGCCGAAATGGCGGAGGGTGCCGGGCAGGGGATTGCGCGGTATCTGAAGGGCAAGGCGGGGAAGAGCGAAGACTGATCACGAAGAATTTCACGCGACTCAGCGGCCGTCGGGAAAAAGTGTTGGTTTCAGTGCTGGGGTGACGATAAGGCTGATGCGCGCGGAGCGGTTCCGGCCGCGCGAACGGGATTCGGCGATGGCGGAAACACGGATGTGCCCGCATATCGAGCGCGAGGATGGGCGATGCGCGTGCCGGCTGAGCCTCGAGGGGCTGCGCGAGGCGTACGAGTATTGCGCGGGGGCGTACGAGCGGTGCGCGGTCTACCATGAAATCCGAATCGAAACGACGGCGCGGGCGACCGTCAGCCAGCAGCGTCGTTCCGCCTGAACAGCAGGCACAACCTCGAGCCATCGGCTCCGCGCCCATTGGCGGACTCGATCCCGCAGATACCCAATCCTTTCTCGATTATCTACGCGTGGAATGCGGCCTGTCGGCGAACACGATTGCCGCGTATCGGCGCGATCTGGCGCTGCTGGACGAGCGGCTGCGCGCGACGGGGCGGACACCGGCGAGCTGGGAACTCGCCGACGTGGCGGACTACCTGCGGTTTCTGAGCGAGCGGGGCGATTCGACGGCGTCGGTGGCACGGCGCGTGGCGAGTCTGCGGATGCTGCTGCGGTGGCTGTACGCGCGCGGGGGGCCGGGCGCGCCGCCGCGCGATCTGACGCCGCTGATCGAAAGCCCGAAGAAGTGGCAGCGGCTGCCGGAGACGTTCGGCGTCGGGCAGGTGGGGGCGCTGATGGCGGCGCCGGAGCAGGACGACGCGGGCGAACCGCCGTTCCGTGCGCGCGACCGGGCGATCCTCGAGCTGCTGTACGCGACGGGGCTTCGCGTGTCGGAGCTGGTGGGGCTGCGGCTGCGCGACGTCGATCTGCGCGCGGGGTTCGTGCGGTGCATCGGCAAGGGGCGGCGGGAGCGGATCGTACCGCTGGGGCGGATGGCGATTACCGCGGTCGAGGAGTATATGGCGGGGGAACGGGCGGCGCTGGACCGCGGCGAGGCGGATGAGGCGCTGCTGCTGTCGCGCACGGGCCGGCCGATGGAGCGGACGATCTGCTGGCGGATCGTCCGCAAGTACGCGCGGCGGGCCGGCCTGACGGGAAAGCTCTCGCCGCATACGCTGCGGCACTGCTTCGCCACGCACGTGCTGGAGGGCGGGGCGGATATCCGCGTGGTGCAGGAGATGCTGGGGCACGTCAACGTGGCGACAACGCAGATCTACACGCACGTCGATCGGGCGCGGCTGAAGGGCATTCACCGCAAGTATCATCCGCGGCAGTAGGCCGAGGCCTCGCTGCGCTCCGCAGGAAGTAGTGAGCAGTGGCCGGTGGCCCGTGGTGGAGTTGCGGAATACCGCGACAAGAGAATATGGGATGTTCGATGTGAGATGTGGGATGTATTGGCGTGCTGTGCGCACTTACGATTAGAGAGGCTTCGCTATCGCCCAGCATGACGGCGGATCGGGGGCGGGCGCGGTGCTTGTGGGGGGTGGGGGCATTTCCTATGCTGTGCGGGCGATGAGAGGGGAAGCTCCACTCAGGACAGATCGGCGGGCTGATGATGCGGGCGCGACGTGCGCCGGCGCGGTTCGGGCGCTGGCGAAGGGAGCGGGCGGCGCGGTGCTGGGCGCGCTGCTGCTCCTGTCGGCGGGGTGTTTCTGGCCGCAGCGACCGGGGTATGCGTTTCGCACGAACCTGCCCTGGCCGGATCAATACGTGATGGGCGAGCGGTCGCCGGATCGGCGCGCCTGGCCGCTGAGCGAGCCGACGGAGCGGTGGCACCGGGCGCGGTCGATGGACGACCTGCTGGTACGGTTGCGGAAGCTGACGCTGCGCTATCCGGGGTCGCTGCTGCTGGCACGGCGCGGGCTGGCGGTGCCGGAGAACGACGTCGAGGACGCGGAGCGCGCGCTGCCGTACGTCGAGGCACGGGTGATCAGCGTGCCGTATCCGGTGGGGGGGCCGCGCGGTGCGTTGCAGTGGGAGGAGCGGCCGGGCTCGCTAGCGGACTGCGTCGAGCGCTGCGCAGAGGCGATGGGCATACACGTTTTGTGGGACCGCAGCGTGAGCGGCGCGCGCCCGCCGGCACAGACGCCGCCGCCGTTGCCGGCCGGCGAGGCGCTGGCGCTGATGTTGCTGGACGCGGACCTGTATGTGGAGCCGGTGCTGCTGGGGGCGGCGGTGCTGCGGTCGTACGAGCACGTCAGCGAGCAGGAGTTCGCGGCGGCGGTGGAGGCGGAGATGCAGCGAGTGGAGTCGCTGCGGCCGGGGGGGCCGTTTACGGTGATACCGCTGACCGAGTGGACGGCGCGGAACGACGCAGCGCTGCGGCAGATGGGCTGGACGGATGGGGAGATGCCGGAGGGACGGCGGGTGCAGAGTGTGCGGCGGCA
>CAZNDQ010000292.1:0-5760 GCA_964571825.1 uncultured Planctomycetales bacterium
GGGGAGTGGTCATTGGAGGCGGGCGTCGGGGCGGTTGAATCGGCCGGCATGACCGAGGTGTCTTTCTGTTCGCGCCAGAAGTTGATGACGAGCAGGCTGACGCCGACGACGAGGAGCGAGTCGGCGACGTTGAAGACCCAGGGCCAGAGCTGGAGCGAACCGGCCTTGAGTTCGATCTTGATGAAGTCGCGGACGACGGGGGTGGGCTTGAGGAAACGGTCGGAGGCCTTTGGGATCTGGAGGACGGGCGGGGAGCCGTCGGGGTACATGCCGATGAGCCAGGCGGCGTCGGATTCGTTGACGATCTTGCCGCTGGAGTAGATGCGGCTCTTCTTGAAGGGGCTGAAGGAGCCTTCGGCCGGCGGGCCCCAGATGGCGTCGGCGGTGTGAGTGGTGCGGTCGTAGAGATTGCCGACGGCGCCGGCGAGGATCAGGCCGAGGGCGACGTGGAGGCTCCAGCGGCGCGGGGTGCTGTGGGCGAAGAGGTAGAGGACGAAGAGCAGGGCAAGGATGGAGGCGATGACGAAGACGCCGGCGAGGCCGGAGCCCATGCCGAAGAGCGCGCCGGGGTTGACCTGTCGCTGGAAGGAGAGCACGCCGGGGATGACGGTCAGGGGGGTGCCGCCGTCGAGGTTCTCGAAGGCGAGCGCTTTGGTCCAGAGGTCGGCGACGAGTCCGATGACCGCGATGGGCCAGAGGCGGAGGTGGCTGGCGCGGTCGTAGAGTGCGGAGGGCGCGAGCGCGTTCCGACCGGCGGGAGGCGACTGTTCGGCTGCCGGGGCCGTGGACATGTGGGGAGGTTATCCGCGCAGGCCGCGCAATTCCAATTCGCGGGCGTACTCGATGCAGTACTTGGCCCAGGGCTTGGCCTTGAGGCGGGCCTTGGGGATGGGCTTGTGGGTGGCGAGGCAGATGCCGTAGGTGCGGTTTTCGATGCGGGCGAGGGCGTCGTCGATCTCACGGAGCAGGTCGCGTTCGTTGGCGAGCAGGTCGAGGGTGAACTCCTGCTCCCAGTTGTCCGAGCCGATGTCGGCCATGTGGATGGGCATGGTGGAGAGGTCACCGGAAGCGTCGCGGCGGCTGTTGCCCATGGCGCCACTGGAGAGGCGGCCGACGTCGCCGACGAGTTCGGCGCGTTTGGCCATGAGGATCTCGCGGAAGTACTCGAGGTCTTTGGGGCTGAGTTTCGTCTTGACGACGGGGGCTTCTTCTTCGCGCGGCGGCGCGGGGGGCCTGGTCTGCGGCGCCGGCGCGGCGGGAGTTCGTGCGGGCTTATTGTTGCGGCCGGTCGCGGCGCGACTCGTGGTGGAGCGCGGCGGGGTTGCCTTGGCGGCGGGCGCGGCTTTTCGGCGGGGCGTGGGTTCGGGGCGGGACTTGGCGGCGGCGGCGCGTACGGTTTTCGGGGGCGGCTTGGCAGCCGCTTTCTTGCGGCTGGTCGTGCGGCTGGACTTCTTTTTTGCCAACGCAAGTGTCCGGCGGCGTACCCGAATAGAAACCAAACTTCCGTTAGAGTCCCACAAGTGTAGGTGCGCCTTGAAAAACTGTCAAGAAAACGACGGATGTAAGCGCCCTGCGGCACACGGTTTCCATTCCACGGCGTGCGATCAGGGTTCGTTGTCGGGAGGGTGCGAATCGTCCGGTTGGTCCTGGTCGACGTTGCGTCCGGTGCGCTTGCGCACGGCCTCGCGGAGAATGTACTCAACCTGTCCGTTGAGGCTGCGCAGGTCGTCTTTGGCCCAGCGATTCAACTCGAGCCAGAGTGAATGGGGGATTCGCAGCAGCAGTGCCTTTTTTTCGGCCATGGCAAGCGCCCTTATGCGAGGCAGAGAGGTATCGACGCATCGACGTCGACAAGCGGTGGACGGAGGAGTAGCAGTCCGACGGCAGCGCCGCGGTTAGTGGTAGAGCGTCCCCGCGTTGAGTACCGGGCGTGCGCCCTCCTCGCTGCAGAGCACGACAAGGAGGTTGCTGACCATGGCGGCGCGGCGCTCGGGGTCGAGGTCGACGGTGCGGCGTTTTTCGAGTTCCGCCAGAGCGATCTCGACCATGCCGACGGCGCCCTCGACGATGCGCGTGCGGGCGGCGACGACGGCGTCGGCCTGCTGGCGGCGGAGCATGGCGCCGGCGATCTCCGGCGCGTAGGCGAGGTGGCTGAGCCGTGCTTCTTCAACGATGACGCCGGCCTTGCTCAGGCGTTCCTGCAGTTCCTGCTGAAGAGCGAGGGAGACCTCGTCCATACTCCCGCGCAGGGAAATCTCATCGTCCTCGTGCTTGTCGTAGGGGTAGCGGCTGGCGAGGTGGCGGACGGCCGACTCGCTCTGGACGCTGACGTAGTGTTCGTAGTTGTCGACGTCGAAGACGGCTTCGGCCGTTTCCTCGACGCGCCAGACAACGACGGCGGCGATTTCGATGGGGTTTCCGCGCTGGTCGTTGACCTTGAGTTTCTCGCCGTTGAGGTTTCGCGCGCGGAGGGAGATTTTGTGCGCCGACACGAACGGGTTGACCCAGTGGAAGCCGGAGCGGCGCGCGGTGCCCTTGTAGTGGCCGAAGAGGATGAGCACGGCCGCGGTGTTCGGCTGAAGGGTGAAGAAGCCGAAGAGCATGACGAAGAGGACGATGACGAGCAGGCTGACGCCGACGAGGCCGGTGATTTGCAGCGCCGAGACGCCGGCATGAGCCTGAGCCGATTTGACCGCCTGGACGATGGTATAGACGAGCCAGGCGATCGAGCCGAGGAAGGCGAGGCTCAGGACCGGCAACATCAACCACCCCGACAGGGGTACGCGTTCGAATTCCTTGGACATGATGGTTCTCCTGTAATGAGGTCCACCCTCATTAGCGTAATGATATCGAAAATATATCGCCATGCAAGAAGAAATTTCGTTGTGTTTTGTTTGAGAGGCAAGCCAGATGCGGTTCTGGTCGTTGGGCAGTGGATGCAGCATGGATATAAGACGTTCACATATCGTGACTTACAGCATTTGGCCGCTTCTGCGTTCGGCGCATGCATGCAAGTTGAGACAAACTAGGAACAAGGTTCGATTCTGGGACGATCTGATGTTCCGGCGAGCAACGGGGTAAGGACGGCTACTTGAGCAGGGCGTTGAAGCCGGCCTGCTCGAAGTCATGGTCTGCGGTCAAGGCATCGTTCAGGTCGTGGTCGCGCATGATGATGAAGGAGATACAGTCTGTCAGCGACCAGGCCTTGTCTGATCTGGCCTGGTAGAGTTCCGCGCCGCGGTCAAGCAGCAATGACGACGCCTGAATCACGGACACTCTGGAGGCAGAACTCAGTATCTGCATGAAGCAGCGAAAAAGATGGCGCGTCCCTCGAGGCGAGAGGAAGTTCCCGACCTCAAGGGCAATGTACTCTGAGGTGATGATGGGTGTGTGGTGGCGGCCCGCCCATCGTATGGCTGAGACGTGGTTGACATCCTGCGGTATCAGTATCGCCAGGAAGTAGGATGTATCCGCGAAGCACTTCTTCATTTCTTCGGTGTGCCGTAGAGATAGTGATCGTGATTGATCGACGAGTCTGCGGGCAGCCCCTCAGCCTTGCCGATGATATCCTTGAAGACCTCGGCCCAGGTTGGCTGCGATGCATCATCCTCCAGGTCTGAGCCTGACTCATCGCTCCTGGTGCCCGGGGGCAACTCCGACTGGTTGCCGCTTCGAGTCGGCGTGACGTCGACCTCGGCGCCTTCGGGCAGGGCGGCCGGTTCATCAAGCACGATCACCCCGTTCCTGACTCGTCCGCGATAGGTCATGGGCCTGACTCCTCTACGCTATTGTAACGCCGCGGGGCGGGGGATTCCCAGCCTGCTTTCCTCCCTGCGGTCGGCACTGTGAGGCGGACGGCGCAGTGGGCTCGCCGGGCGTGCCCGCGGCGCGGTAGGCTGGGGTGGCGGCGCTGCGGGGGCGGATAACGAATGAGCGTGGTGAGGCGTACATATCGGACATGGATGCGGCTGACGTGCGCCGGCGTCCTGACCGGGGTGGCGAGCGCGCCGCCAGTCCATGGTGAGGATCGTCCCGACGCAGTCGTGCGCAGCCGGGTCGCGGAGCAATCGGCGGATCGGCGGAACGAGGCGTTCGCACCGCTGCACGGGGTGGCGTTCCAGATCACGTGGGCCGAGGACGTGGTGGAGACGTACGGCCCGCTGCTGGAGGAGATTGCCGCGCTCGGGGCGAACGGCGTGATGATCAGCATCAGCGGCTATCAGCAGCACGCGGGCACGGGAAGCATCTGGAACGACGCGGAGCGGACGCCGTCGGCGGAGGACGTGATCGCGCTGGCGCGGCGCGCGCGGGCGGCGGAGTTGCGCGTGATGCTGATGCCCAAGGTGCTGCTGAGCGAGCCGCGGGGGACGGAGTGGCGCGGGCGGATCGAGCCGCCGTCGTGGGAGGCGTGGTTCGGCGAGTATCGCGCATGGCTGCTGGGTTGGGCGCGGGCGGCGGAAGCGGGCGGCGCGGAGGTGTTCGTGGTCGGCTCGGAGCTGGTGTCGTCGGAGAAGCACACGGGCCAGTGGCGGCGGATCATCAGCGAAGTGCGCGAGGTGTTCGGCGGGCGGCTGTGCTACTCGGCGAACTGGGACCACTATTCGGGCATCGAGTTCTGGGATGATCTCGACGTGGTCGGGCTGACGACGTATCACAAGCTGGCGAGCCGGGATGATGCGCCGGTGGAGGAGCTGGTGCGGTCGTGGGAGAAGTGGCGCGACAAGGTGCTGAAATGGCGGGAGCGCGTGGACCGGCCGTTGGTGTTGACGGAGGTGGGCTGGGCGAGCCAGCGCGGCTGTTCGGTGGAGCCGTGGAACTACCTGCGCTCGCGTGAGGCGTCTGCCGAGGGTCTGGCGGAGCAGGCGCGGTGTTACGAGGCGTTTGTGCGGGCGTGGGGCGGTCAGGCGCAACCGGCGGGCACGCTGTGGTGGGAGTGGACGCCGGGCGCAGGGGGTGCAGAGGACGGCGGTTACACGCCGAAGGGCAAGCCGGCGGAGGCGATTCTGCGTGGGTGGTTCCGCGCGCGATTGGCGAGCGAAACCGGTGTCACCGTCGATGGGGTGGCCACGCGCTAGAGCCAGGCGCGCAACGTTTTACGGGGCAGGAGGTTGGAAGAATAGTCGGTTGTGGAGAACCGCGGAGGTCGCAGGTGGATCGGCATCCTGTCCGGGCCGATGAATGAAATCTGAGGTGAATCGCGGGACGGGGTCGTCTATACTGTCGGGCTGTCAGGCCGGGTGGACTTTCCGGAACCACGAGTACCCGAGTCAATCGAAGGAGATTGCAGATGAAGAAGCTGGGTGGCTGTTTGTTGGCGGTGGCGGTGCTGGCGCTGGTGTCGAATGAGGCGCTGGCCGGCGGCGCGTGTTGCGCGAAGGGCAAGGCGGGCGCGGTCGTGCAGGCCGGCGGGGCCGGGTGTGCGAAGTCGGCCGGGGCGTCGGCGGCGTGCGCGGAGAAGCTGGCGGCCGGTCTGCCGGCGATGAAGTACCGCGTCGACGGGGAAGAGATCGGCTGCTGCATGACGGCGCGGAAGATGGCGGCCGAGGGGAAGAAGGTCGAGTACATCATCGGCGACGAGGTATACAGCGATGAGCCGAAGGCGGTGGCGGCGCTGACGGCGAAGTACAACGCGATGATCGAGGACCTGATGACGGTGAAGATGGTCGTCGGCGAGGAGACGTATGCGTGTCCGATGTCGGCGAAGGCGGCGGCGGCGAAGGGCCAGACGCAGGTGCAGTACGCGGCGCTGGGCCAGAAATA
>CAZNDQ010000293.1:0-5755 GCA_964571825.1 uncultured Planctomycetales bacterium
GGCGAGGAGGATGCCGGCATTGGCCATGATGCTGCGGCCGGGCTCGAGGTGCACGCGCAGGCCGCGCCCGGCGAGGAGCGGGACGATGGCGTCGGCGTAGTCGGCGGCCGAGGGAGCCTGGTCGGTCTCGTAGTCGGCGCCGAAGCCGCCGCCGAGATCGAAGGTGTCGATGGCGAAGCCGGCCGCGCGAAGCTCGTCGGTGAGCGCGAGGCAGTTGCGGATGGCCTCGACGTAGGGCTCGGCGGAGTTGACGGGCGAGCCGATGTGAATGTGCAGGCCGCGGAGGCGGACGACGCTGCTGCGGCCGAAGCGTTCGAAGACGGCGCGGGCGCGCTCGAGGTCGACGCCGAACTTGTTCTCGCGCTTGCCGGTGGTGGTGTAGCGGTGGGTCTTGGGGTCCACGTCGGGGTTGACGCGGAGGGCGGCGCTGACGACGGCGCCGCGGCGGCCGGCGATCTCGATGAGGTTGGCGAGTTCGGCTTCGGACTCGACGTTGAAGAGGCCGACGCCGACGTCGATGGCCTGCTCGATTTCGGCATCGGTCTTGCCGACGCCGGCGAAGACGAAGTCGGCGGGGTTGCCGCCGGCGAGTCGGGCGCGATGAATTTCGCCGCCGCTGACGACGTCGAAGCCGGTGCCGAGTTCGTGGAGCAGCTTGCAGATGTGGAGGTTGGCGCAGCACTTGATCGAGTAGCAGAGGGTGACGTCGAGTTTGCTGAAGGCGGCGCGGATGCGGCGGACGTGCTCGGTGATGGTGGCGCGGGAGTAGACGTAGGTCGGGGTGCCGAACTGGTCGGCGATGCGTGCGAGGGGGACGTTTTCGCAGTGCAGTGCGGCGTCGCGGTAGTGGAAATGGTCCATGAGTGAGTGCCTATTGCGTGCCAGCGGCGAACCGGGCGCCTGTAGACATCGAGATTCTTCGCTTCGCTCAGAATGACGGCAGGCCGCGCTCAGAATGACGATCCGGCAGCGTAGACCTCGGTCAGCATGACGGTCTGAGCGCGGCGCGAAAGCCGGCCATGGGAGGAGTATACGCGGCGCGCGGCGGGGCGGCTATGGCGGTGCATCGTCGGCGGGCGGGTCGAGGACGGCGAAGAGGTTGAAGGGGGGCTGTTGGTCGGGAGAGGCGGCGGTGGGCGCGGGGTAGTCGAGGCGGAAGCGATCGGGGCGCTGAATGAGCTGGGCGTAGAAGTCGGGGTGGTCGGCGGCGACGAGGACGTAGTCGGCGGCGAACTCGGTGCGGATGTCGTCGAGGGTGACGGGCCGGCCGGCGTCGGCGCCGGACTCCGCGGTCAGCACGGCGGGCGTCCGGCCGCGCGTGATGAGGCGGTAGCGCTGCCAGAGCGCGGGGTATGGGCGCATGGTGAAGACGGGGTCGAGGCCGACGACGTAGCGGTTGCGGTGGTTCCAGAAGAAACAGTAGGGGAAGACGTCCCAGTCGTCGGTGAAGACGATGGAGCCGGCGGGGGAGACCTGCGCGAGGTGGTCCATGGCGCCGCGGATGGCGCCGGGGTCGTGCGTGGGGCGGATCTGGCGGCGGGCGAAGTGGAGGTTTACCAGGCCGGTGAGGCAGAGGAAGGCAATGAGCGCTGCGAGGGCGGCGGGGCGTTCGGAAAGGGGCCGGCGCGGCGGATGCGCGGGTTGAACGGGTCGCTGAGGGATCAGGGCGAGGTCGGCGGCGCTGAGCAGGGCGAAGGCGGGCCAGTATTCGATGAAGCGGCGGGATTTGCAGGTGAGGGCGAAGAAGAGGACGTTGAGGAGGAGCAGGGCGAGGGTGCGCGAAGTGAAGGGGGCGCGGAGGTAGAGGCGCCGGGCGAGGCAGGCGATCCAGATGAGGAGGAAGGGCGCGGACATGACGAGGAAGAAAGAGGCGCGGTAGGGGCGCCACTCGACGCCGGCTTCGAAGGGGGCGCCGAGGCCGGAGGCAAAGAGCTGAACGCGGAGGAAGTCGAGGTTGTCGGGGAAGTAGGGGTGGAGGATGAAGCCGGCGGCGATGCCGGCGAGAACGGCGGCGGCGCTGCGCAGGGGCGCGCGGAGCGGCTCGCGGCGAACAAGGGCGGCGAGGAGGAAGGCGGCCGGGAGGAGCACGAGAATGACGGAGCCGTTGTAGAGCTGGGTGAGGACAAAGGCGGTCAGCGCGAGCCAGCGCGGGCGCTGGGTGAGGATGAGCCAGAGGGCGAGGAGCAGCAGCGGGAGGGCGAGCATCGGCGCGCGGATGAAGCTGAGGCGGAGCCAGAAGTGCCACGGGGCGCAGGCCAGGACGAGCAGCCAGAGGGGCGCGAGGCGGACGCCGAGGGTGTGCAGAATCAGGCAGAGCACGAAGAGGGTGAGGCTCATGGCGGCGACGCAGGCGACCTTGGCGCCGAGGACGGGGCTGCCGGTGACGACGTCGGAGACCCAGACGAACGGCGCGAGCAGGACGTGGAAGCCGTGGTGATGGCTGACGAAGCGGTCGCGGAAGAGGGTCCAGTGAAGCCAGGGGAAATCGTGGAGGAAGCCGACCTCGGGGAGCAGGCGCGCCATTTTGACGTGATAGAAGGAGTCGTTGTCGGCGAGCCAGGGAGTCGCGGTCTGGAGGAAGGCCATGACCGCAGCGCCGAGCAGCGCAGCGAGCGCGAGATCGGCGGCGCGCTCGCGGACGGGGGGCGAGGCGTCGAGGCGGTGGTCGAGCGGATCAGCGGATGGCGGTCGGCCGGGCATGGTCGGCCGGCAGTGTACCGCTAGCCGTTGACGTTGTCGTTCGAGTTTTCGTTCTCGTTTTCGTTGCTGTTGTCGTTGGCGTTACCGTTGGCGTTGTCGTTGGCGTTCTCGTTCGCGTTCTGGTTGCCGTTGGCGTTGTCGTTCTGGTTGTCGTTGGCGTTGGCGGTAAGGGCGGCGACAAACTCCTGCACCTGCTGTTCGGTGCAGGCGGCCAGGCCGAGCATGAGGCAGAAGCCGAGGACCGCGAGCAGGGTGATGTACCGTTTCATTCCAATCTTTCTCCTGTGTTGGTGAAGGAAATCACAAAATCAAGCCCGGGGTGCTCGCCGAGGGTCGGGCACTTTTTGTGCCGCGATGCGTCGATCGTTCCCAAGCCCGGATTGCACGGTGCAAATGGGCATTTTTGCGGAAACGCAACTTCGCCGGAGCGCATCGTTGCACAGTCCGTGTGCGATACCCCCCAAGGGTTGACGCCCGCTTCTTAGCATACATCGGGCGATCTGCAAAACTTGCAGCCCCCGGGAAAGCCGGGCCAGAGGCAATGGGGGTGGCGACCCGGAAGTGGGCGGCGGACGGGGCTATTCGCGGTTGTTCCAGAAACTGGGGTAGCGGCGGACGGCGAGGACGGCGTGGACGAGGAGTTCGACGGCGGGGAAAAAGAGGGCGCCCCACCAGAGGGGGACATAAACGGGCAGGGCGACGCCGAGCGCGCCGAGGGTCCAGAGGAAGGCGGCGCCGAGGGGCAGGCCGGACACAGCCCAATAGAGCAGGCGCGAGAGGCGCGGGCGGGCGCGCGGCCAGGTGGTGCGCAGGCGCCAGAGGTTGAGATAGCCGAGTTCGACGTAATGGCCGCCGAGGGGAAACCAGAGGACGGCGACATACACGCGCCAGAAGGCATCGAGGGGGGAGCGGCCGGTACGGGTGAAGGGCAACAAGATGAACGTGATGCCGAGGGCGATGAGCAGCGTGCGGCGAAGCGTTTTCCAGAGGGGTTCGCGGTAGGGGAGGAGCGGGCGCGCGGTGGGTGGCGCAGAGGCTGTTCGAGCGGGACCAGGTACGGGGTCGGGCAAGAAAGTCTTCCATTGCTTGCGCGGCGCGGGCGGCGAGGTGCGATTCGGGATTGCGCATGGCCTCGTCAAGCGGTACGTCGGCGCGGACGAGAGGATACACGGCGGCGAGGTGATTGAGCAGGTCGGCGGCCGTGGGATCGACGGAGCCGACGACGGCGACGACGGGGATGTTCAGGGGCTCGGCGGCGCGGAGGACGCCGTCGATGGCCTTGCCGCGCGAGGTGGTGGCGTCGAGGCGGCCTTCGCCGGTGAGGATGAGATCGGCGCCGGCGAGACGTTTGGCGAAGGCGATGGCATCGAGGATGAGGTCGATGCCGGAGAGGAGGTTGGCACCGAGGGCGGCGTGGAGGCCGGCGGGAAGGCCGCCGCCGCCGCCGGTGCGGGGGAGGTCGGCAACATTGACGCCGAGGTCGCGGGCGAACAGCGCCGCCGCGTGGTCGAGGGCGTCGATGAGTGTGCGCATCTGGGTGTGCGTGCGCGCGCCTTTCTGCGGGGCGAAGGTGGGGGCGGCGCCGTCGGGGCCGCAGAGGGGGTTCGTTACATCGCAGGCGACGTCGATCGTTGTTTCGCGGAGGCGCGGGTCGAGCGCGGCGGCGTTAATGCGGGCGATGCGGCGCAGCGAGCCGCCGGAGAGAGGGTCGGTGATCGGGGCGCCGTGCGCGTCGAGGAAGCGGACGCCGAGGGCCTGGAGCGCGCCGCAGCCGGCGTCGACGGTGGCGCTGCCGCCGACGCCGACGATGATGCGGGAGGCGCCGCGGTCGAGGGCAGCGCGGATCAGTTGGCCGGTGCCGTAGGTGGTCGTGCGGAGCGGGTCGCGCCGGTCGTCGCGGAGGAGCTGGTAGCCGGAGGCGGCCGCCATTTCGATGACGGCGGTGCGCTCATCGGGGAGCCAGCCGAAGTCGGCGCGGAGCGGCGCGCCGAGGGGGCCGGTGATTTCGGCGGCGATCCTCTCGCCGCGGCCCTGGAGGAGGGCGGCCGTGGTGCCTTCGCCGCCGTCGGCGAGAGAGATGCAGTCCACGATCGCGTCCGGACAGGCGCGGCGCACACCGTCGGCAATCGCTTGCGCTGCGCGCGCGGCGGGACAGGAGCCCTTGAAGGAATCTGGTGCGACAATGATGCGGAGCCGGTCGGGCATCAGCGGGCTCCGGGGGCGGCGGAGAAAAAAGGCACGAAGGCACGAAGGCACGCAGGCACGAAGGGGAGCAAAGGATTCCTCGCTTCGCTCGGAATGACGACTGATCGGATTGGCGGGTCGATGACCCGCCCGACGTTTGCCTCAGCGTGCTGAGCGCGGGTGGTCATCGAGATTCTTCGCTGGCGCTCAGAATGACAGCCAGCGGGAAAGGACTCCCGCAAAATCGAGGTGCGAGAAAGGATTCTCGCACCAGCAGCGTGATGAACGAACAGCGCGATTCGAGATCCTTCGCTGTCGCTCAGGATGACAGGCGGCGGGAAAGGATTCCCGCGGAATCGGGGTGCGAGAAAGGATTCTCGCACCAGCAATCTGCCGCGGTAAGTAGGTGCGAGAAAGGATTCTCGCACCAGCGGCGCGAGGATGATTTGCGGCGCGGTCATGGGTTTCGTGCGCGGAGGGTGCCGGTGATGCGCCAGAGTTCGTCGCCTTCGAGGCGAAGTCCGCCGACATCGACACGGACGCCGGGGTCCATTTCGCTGAGGAGGCTACCGACGTCGTCGAGGCTGCGGACGAAGTAGCGGCCGAAGGAGGTGATGATGTCGCCGGCACGGAGGCCGATGTTGGCGGCGGGGCTGCCCCGCTCGATTCCGACGATGAGGACGCCGCTGCCCGGGCGCAGGCCGAGGCGGCGGAATTCGTCGGGGGTCAATTCGCGCAGATCGAAGCCGAAGAGGGCGGCGGCCAGTCGCTGACCGTCGGGCGGCGGCAGAGGGCGGATGGTGAGCTGCGCGCGCTGGTTTTTTCCGTCGCGGTCGAGGATGAGGTTGATGGGGACGCCCTCGGACTTTTC
>CAZNDQ010000294.1:0-5753 GCA_964571825.1 uncultured Planctomycetales bacterium
GGAGTGTGATTGAACCGTCATGGATCGAACTGTTGCCATCGTAACGCTGATTCTCGCCTCCGCGGCGACGGCACAGGTCGAAGAGTACGACGGCACCTCCTTCCCAGAGCAACTCGGCTGGGAACGTGCCGGCGAGATGAACGTGGAGCGCTGGCTCGCCGAAGGCTGGTTCTATCAGCGAGCGCACAGCCTCGAACGACACGAGGATGACTTCTATCGGAAGTCGTTGGCGCCTTTTTCGGGCGCGCCGTCGTTCTTCGCAGAGTGGATCGTCGAGACGGACGGCCCACGCGAGGAGATTGTGGAGGTTGCACCGGCGAGTTTCGTCCTCAGCGGGCGCTCGGACATTCGGTTCCACACGACGATTGCCAAAGACCGGGCTCGCTTGATCTGGGACGTTCACTATCCGTCCACCTTCGTGGATTTCGAACCCGGTCCGCATGTGTTCCGCGTCGACGTTTACGGACCTTTCTGGTTCGAATGGAGCGTTGACGGGGTCGTGCATCAAACGGGAACTTTCGGGCGAACCTACCCGACGGATGATTCGTTCATCATCTGGGGCGACCGCTCCGGAGGCGAGCCTAATACCACCCGCTGGGACCGGATCACCTACGGTATTCCCGAGCCGAGCGGCGTCGATTGCGATGCCGTCGAGCGGCTGAAGGCCCGCTGCAAGGGCGGCAAGCTGATCGGGAAGGTCTTCACGACCCTGGAGCGGCGCACGAAGCTGCTGGTCACCAACAACGGCGAGCACCAGACGGCGAAGGTCAGGCGCTCCGGCAAAGCCAAGGTCAAATACGACGCCCAGCCCGGCGAGCGCACCGTCCTGCTGCTCGATTGTCCGGCCGTTTCGCAAGACGTTTCCTGTGAGTAGGGCCTTCGGCCGCCGGAGGTCGCGTAAGCTGTCCTTTTGATCCTGCATTGGCACAACTCGGCGTAATGGGCGCCTCGACGCGCGTCGTCCGAGCGCCCGTGGCGATCGCAACATCTTTGAACACCGGGCATTGAGCGCGCGCACCACCTGCGAACAGCGGAGCGCGGCGCTCAGCCCGTGTTTGCTTTTTGCAAGGATTCAGCTAGAATTGAGTGAAGACAGAACCGGGACAGGGTCACACCTGTTCCGTCATGGGACGCCCGCGAAATCGCCTTCTTCAACAGGGACGACGATTCGTGCGGCGTCTTTTTCTATCTTAACAGAATTCTTCCTCGCGCAGGTTAGGTTGGGGAAGGGTACAGGACGAGGCGGGCCTCGCGCCGGGGCGGGCTGCCCATGCTGCGCACTCATCGCGAATTCCGGCGCCTGATCGGCCATCCTCGCCTCGCCGTGTCGCAGACCGCAATGCCAAGCGGTCCAGGAAGGAAAACCCCGCTTTCGGTATGAGAGCGAACTCGGAAGCGCCAATGTAGATTCAGACGATCCG
Organism: uncultured Planctomycetales bacterium; assembly: GCA_964571825.1. Taxonomy (GTDB): domain Bacteria; phylum Planctomycetota; class Phycisphaerae; order UBA1845; genus CAZNDQ01. The sequence continues at coordinate 1,422 of CAZNDQ010000294.1, forward strand.
GACGATGCAACCACCCTTACGGCGTCACGCCCGAGCTTGACTCTCTCCAGCCGGATCATATCGGTCCTGCCCACCGAAGGCAAGACCGGCGTGGTGTTTTTTCTGGATTCCGGTGGGGACCAGCAACTCCGCGAGGCGGCTTGTGTGAGTTCCGCCGCCTGGCGCTGTAGTGAGCGCGAGCAGCGCGCATTCGGCGCGTGGCGTCTCCGTTGTCGAGGATGCGTCCTCATGCGCCGCGGTGTCGCGCACGGACGCTGGCACCGACCAAGAACGGTCGCGCGGGCTTCAAGCTACGCGGCTCGGTCAGAGTTGCCCGCCAATCGTGTCTCGCACGGCGAACTCACCACGCCCCTGGCGCTCGATTGATCATCGCATCCCCTCCGAATACCATTCCCTTCCTGACGACCCGACCCGCACCTCGCGGAGAGCACCGCATGACGACCACTTGCCAGATGACCGCGCCCCCGGACGTCTATCGCCGGCGCCGGGCACAGCTTGCCGCTCGACTTGACCGGCCGATGGTCCTGTTCGCCGGCTACGCCCCGGCGCGGAACTACGAGACGAACCCGTTCCCCTTTCGCGCCGGCAGCACGTACCTCTACTTCGGCGGCCCGCCGATCGAGGGCGCCTGCCTGGTCATTGAACCGAGCACCGACGGCGACACGCGCAGCGCGCTGTTTCGCCATCCGGTCGATCCGGACGAGGAAGTCTGGTCCGGCCCGGCGACGCCGGACGATGCGCTCGCCGCGGCCGTGGGGCTGAGCGTCTCGCACGTCGTGGATATGGACAAGCTCGGCAGACGCGTCTGCGACGCGGTGGGCGCGGCCATCGCCCCCCCCTGCCGCCGCACGCACGGTCAGATCCACGAGCTGAAGCTCCACGACCCGACGCCGGAAGAACTGCTGCTCGTGATTGACATGCGGCTGTGCAAGGACGAGCACGAGTTGAAGGCGATGCGGCGGGCCGCGGCGGTGACGGTCGAAGCGCATCGTGCCGCGATCGGCGCGGCCGCGCCGGGCCGGCGCGAGGCAGATGCCGCCGCCGCGTATGCCGCCGTCATCGAGGCCAACGAGTGCGTCCATGCGTTCGGCCCGATCATCACGATCAACGGCCAGATTCTGCACCTCCACGGCCACGGCAACCCGATGTCGGACGGCAACCTGCTGCTGATCGACGCCGGGGCGGAACTGCCGGGCGGCTACTGCTGCGACGTGACGCGCGTGTGCCCGGTCAACGGCCGCTTCACGCAGATTCAGCGGCACCTGTACGACACCGTCAAGCGAGCATTGGAGGAAGCCACGGCCGCGTGCGTGCCCGGCAAGCGATACCGCGAAGTACACGACCTGGCGACGCGCGTGCTGTGCGACGGGCTGGTGAAGGCGGAGTTGCTCAAAGGCGACCCGGCCGAGTTGCACGCCCGCGGGGCGCATACCGTGTTCATGCCGCATGGGGTGGGACACCTCATCGGCATGGAAGCGCACGACATGGAAGACTTCGGCGACCTCGCCGGCTACGCAAAGGGCCGGACGCGCTCGCCCCAGTTCGGGACGAAGTACCTGCGTCTGGACCGCGACCTGGCCGCCGGCATGACCGTAACAATCGAGCCGGGCATCTACCTGGTTCCGCAGATCTGGCAACGCGACGACCTGGTCGGTCCCTATCGCGACTGCGTCAACCGGCGCAACGTCGACGCGCTGCTGAGCGACCACTTCGGCGGCATCCGCCTGGAAAACACGATCTGCGTCCGCGCGAGCGGTGCCCCGGAGAACCTGTCCGAGGCGCTGGAACTGGACGCCGAGTCGGTTGAACGGCTCACGGGCTGCAATGTGAACTGAGACGCTTCGGCGGCGGAGCACGCTCGAAGGGCTGTCGTAAGTCGCGCTCCCGTCAAGAGCAAGACGCCGCTGTCACTCGCTGACAACGGCGGTCTTTGGGAAGCGGGCGATCGGATTTGAACCGACGACATTCCCGTTGGCAACGTGAGAGGGCTTGGATTTAGACTTACGTTTAGCATCGCACCACCAGAGCCTTTCGCCGGCCAGCCCGCGGGCCGCGGCCCTTCCCTCCCGACGCTCGCCGAACGCCAACCAGCGCCGGCCTCCGCGACGGGCCACCGAACGGCCCAGAAACCGTTGACGACGGAAGGCAGTTGGACAAAAATACCACCAATAGTTAAGATTTGGAGGTACTTTTGTCCAAGAGGGATCGATGGCTCCGGCCCCGTCCGACAAGGTGAGAGAATCCGTCCGGCGGCTCTGCCGCCAACACGGGGGCGCCGTCCGGACGTCGCAGGTTCTGAACGCCGGGGTTCACCGGCGCGACCTGTACGCCCTCCGAGACGCGGGCTTTCTTGAGCCACTCGCACGCGGGCTGTACCGCCTCGCCGAGTCGCCCAAGCTGAGCAATCCCGACCTCGTAACCGTCGCGCTGAAGGTGCCCGAGGGCGTGGTCTGCCTCGTCTCGGCGCTGGCCTTCCACCAGATCACGACCCAGATCCCGCACGAGGTTTCGATCGCCGTACCGCGCGGGGCCGAGGCGCCGCGACTGCAATTCCCGCCGATCAGGGTGTGCTGGTTCTCACGTCCGGGCATGACTGAGGGCGTTGAGACGCATGAACTGGACGGCGTGAAGGTCCGCATCTGCAGCCCGGAGCGAACGCTGGCGGATTGCTTCAAGTACCGCAACAAGATCGGGTTCGACGTCGCGCTGGAGGCGCTGAAGCTCTATCGAGCCCGGCGGCGGCCAAGAGTAGACCTCCTGCTGAAGTATGCGGGCATCTGCCGCGTCGAGCGTATCATGCGGCCATACATCGAGGCGACCCTGTGAAGGATCGCCCCATCAAGAACGTCGCGGCCTCAGTTCGGGCAAGGCTCCTCAACCATGCCAAAGAGGTCGGGCGGCCAGCTAACGACATCTTCCTCCACTACGGAATGGAGCGATTCTTGTATCGCCTGTCGCGGTCCGACTTCCGCGACAGACTGATACTCAAGGGGGCGCTTATGTTGGTGGCGTGGCGCGCGCCGTCCGTCAGGCCCACGGCGGACATCGACCTGCTTGGTCGCATGCCCAATGACCCGGACTTGATCGAGCAGACGGTACGCACGATCTGCAAACAGGCGGTCGAGGACGACGGTGTGAACTTCCTCGACTCGACGATTCAACGTGAGCCGATCGCTGAGGAAGCTGAGTACGAGGGCGTTCGGGTCCGGTTCGAGGGCCGCCTTGACACGATTCGACTGCGCATGCAGATCGACTTTGGATTCGGTGACCTCATCGCGTCGCCACCGGATGAGGTAGAGTTTCCGGTGCTGCTGGACCTGCCTGCACCGCACATCCTGGCCTATCCGCGCGAAACGTTGATCGCCGAGAAGCTCCACGTCATGCTCGTTCGCCAGCAGTTGAACAGCCGAATGAAGGACTACTATGACATCTGGCTGCTGTCGCGGTCGTTCTCGTTTGACGGAGATCGCCTGAGCCGCGCGATCGCGAAGACGTGTGAGGCGCGTGGCACCCCTGTTCCCGCCGAGGTCTTGGGCCTGCAGCAGGAGTTCGCCGAAGACGCCGGCAAGACAGCCCAGTGGCGCGCTTTTCGCCGCCGATCGAAACTGGTCGATGCGCCGGAGGTCTTCAGCGAAGTCGTCGGCGCAGTACGCGACTTTCTCGAACGGCCCGTCCAGAGCGTAGCCACCGGCAATGCCCTCGATGGCAAGTGGCCCCCTGCTGGTCCGTGGCAGCGAAGCGCGGTCCGATAGTGGCGCGGCGCGTCCCGCGCGCGCTGCGCCTGGAGCACCCTCCGGCCGTCCACGGTAGCAAGGCGCGATTTATCCGACCGTCGCTCAAACGACGCAGATCTATCTGGCACCGTGTTCATTTCACCGGTCGCGGCGGCTACAATCGGCAGCGACTCCGATCTTTGGCGGTCGCATAACGGATCGGACAAAATTGCACGGCAACGCATGATGACCCAGGAGTCAACGCGATACCCCCAGGGACGCCACCACCGCGGAACGGCCGGGGCATGGCTCATCGTCGTCGCCGCGCTGATCGCGTACGGGTCATGCCTGCCCTTTCACTTTGAGCGAAACGCCGAGGGCGCGATCGCGGTTGACGCCGCCAGGATCGCCCTGCTACCGGCGACGAGCCGGGCGGACATCTGGGTCAATCTCGTCCTCTACGTCCCGATCGGCCTGATGGCCGGCGCGTTCGTCGCATCGCGCAGCGGAGGCGCCGCTCGTGTCGCGGCCGGGCTGGCGTGCGGCGTGATGCTGAGCGTTTCCGTCGAGTGGGTTCAGACGGCCATCCCGGAGCGGGTAGCTTCCTGGCTGGACGTCG
>CAZNDQ010000295.1:0-5731 GCA_964571825.1 uncultured Planctomycetales bacterium
CTCGACGATCGCTTCGTGGAGCGGTTTGGCCTCGTGCTGCATGATGTGCTGGTAGTGGTTGACGAGGAGGATGCCGTTGCGGACGGCGATGCCAAAGAGGGTGATGAAGCCGACCATGGCGGCGATGGAGACGACGGGAGCGCGGTAGGGCGCGGCGGAGAGGCCGACGAGGGCGAAGGAATTGGTGAGGAGTTCGCTGAAGCCGCCGGACTCGGTGAGGTAGATGGCGGCAATGCCACCGATGAGCGCGAGCGGCAGATTGAGCATGACGAGCAGGGCGGCGCGGAGGGAGCCGGTGGAGAGCTGGAGGAGCATGAGCATGACGATGACGACGCCGAGGCCGGCGAGGTAGATGGTGCGGGCGGCGGACTGCTGGGCTTCGAACTGGCCGCCGTAGTGCACGGCGTAGCCGGCGCGCTGGACGATGGGATCGACCCTGGCGCGGACAGCGGCGACGAGGTCGCCGAGGTTGGCGCCTTCGGCGACGTTGCAGGAAATGACGGCCTTGCGGCGGGCGTTTTCGCGGGCGATGAGATTGCTGGTGCGCTCGGGCCCGATGTCGGCGACGTCCTCGAGGCGAACGGTGGCACCGCCCAGTCCGCGGAGGAGCAGTCCGCGGACCTGTTCGATGCGCTGGCGCTCCTCGGGCGCGAGGCGGACGACCAACTGAAAGCGGCGGACGCCCTGATTGACCTCGGCGACGACCTCGCCGTAGAGGGCCTGCTGGACCTGCTCGGCGGCGGCGGCGGGCGAGAGGCCGGCGGCGGCGAGGTCCGCGGCGCGATAGCGGACGGGGAGCGAGGTGACCATCACTTCGCGGTTGGCGGCGATGTCGCGGGCGCCGGGGATGGCGCGGAGGACGGTTTCGATCTCGCGGGCGAGGAGGCGCAGGCGGGCGAGGTCGTCGCCGTAGACGTTGATGGCGATGGCGGCGGGGGTGCCGGAGAGGATGTGCGAGAGGCGGTGCTCGATGGGCTGGCCGACGGTGGTCGTCACACCGGGTACGTCGCGGAGGATGTCGTCGATGTCGCGGCGGATGGCGGATTTGTCGGCGCCGGGAAGAACGGTCACTTCGATCTCGGAGCTGCTGACCGGCTCAGCGTGTTCGTCGCGCTCAGCGCGGCCGGTGCGGCGCGTGACGCTGCGGACGCCGTGGATGTCGGCAAGGCGGCGCTCGATGCCGCGGGCGAGGCGGTCGCTTTCGTCGAGGGAGGTGCCGGGCGGGGCCATGAGGAAGACGGTGAAGGTGCCCTCGTTGAAAGCGGGGAGGAAGCTGGTGCCGAAGGTGCTGCCGAGGGCGAGGGCGAGGACGGTGGCGGCGGCGGCGGCGGAGAGGACGAAGCCTCGATGGCGGATGGACCAGCGGAGGGAGGGTTCGTAGCGGCGTTTGAGCCAGCGGACGAGCCAGCCGTCCTGGTGCTCGGTGCGGCCGAGGCGGCCGCGGAGGAGGTAGCGGCAGAGCGCGGGCGTGAGGGTGAGGGCGACGACGAGCGAGGCGAGGATGGAGACGATGTAGGTGATGCCGAGGGGGCGGAAGAAGCGGCCCTCGAGGCCCTGCAGAAAGAGCAACGGCACGAAGACGATGACGATGATGACGGTGGCGAAGACCATGGCGGGGCGGATCTCGTTGCTGGCGTCGAAGACGACGGCGAGGAAGGGGCGGCGATCGGGCTCGGGGAGGGCGGCGTTCTGGTTGAGCCGGCGGAAGACGTTTTCGACGTCGATGATGGCGTCGTCGACGAGGACGCCGATGGCGACGGCGAGTCCGCCGAGGGTCATGACGTTGATGGTGAGGCCGGCCCAGTCGAGCAGGAGGAGCGCGGCGGCGAGGGAGATGGGCAGTGCGGCGAGGGTGATGAGCGTAGTGCGGATGTTCATGAGGAAGAGGACGAGGATGACGGCGACGATGACGGTGGCTTCGATGAGAACGCGGCGGACGTTGTCGACGGAGCGCTGGATGAAGTCGGCCTGACGGAAGACGGCGCGGTTGAGGGTGATGCCGCGGGGGAGACTTTTTTCGACGTCGTCGAGGACGGTATCGATCTGCTTGGTGAGGGCGAGGGTGTTGGTGCCGGGGGATTTCTGGACGGTGAGGACAACCGCTGGGGTGGCGCGGTCGGCGGCGGTGCCGCGGCGCGGGGCGGCGCCGAGCGTGACGTCGGCGACCTGGCCGATGAGGACGGGCGCGCCCTGGTGGTATTTGACAAGGGTGCCGGCGATGTCGGCGACGCTCTGGACGCGCGCGGTCTGGCGGACGGGGAGTTCCTGGCGGTCTACATCGGCGAGGTATCCGGCGGGTGCGGTGCTGTGGGCGCTGCGGGCGGCCTCGACGACGTCGCGGACGGTGAGGCCGTAGAGGGCGAGGCGGTCCTGGTGGACGTTCACCTGATATTCGGGGAGGGCGCCGCCGATGGCGACGACCTGGGCGATTCCGGGGACGGCGAGGAGGCGGTTGCGGAGGTCGAACTCGGCGTAGGCGCGGAGTTCGAGGTCGGAGACGGAGGCGTCGGGGGAGGAGAGGGCGAGGAGCATGATCTCGCCGGTGATAGAGGTGATGGGGGTCATCTCGGTGTGGGCGTCGGGGGGGAGGAGGTCGCGGACGGCGGCGAGTCGTTCGCTGACGAGCTGGCGGGCGCGGTAGATGTCGGCGCCCCAGTCGAACTCGACCCAGACGAGGGAGAGACCGATGGCGCTGGCGCTGCGGACGCGGCGGACGCCGGGCAGGCCGTTGACGGACGATTCAACTGGAAATGTTACATATTGTTCCACTTCGTCGGCGGCGAGTCCGCCGGCCTCGGTGAGGACGACGACGGTGGGGGCGTTGAGTTCGGGGAAGACGTCGACGGGCATGCGCGGGAGGCGGTATGCGGCCCAGCCGAGCAGGAGCAGCGCGCAGAGGACGACGAGGGAGGAGCGCTGGAGGGAGAAGGCAATGAGTCGCTGGAGCATGGCGGGTCAGTCCTTTCCCTCGTGGAAGGTGCCGTCGGCGTGGAAGTGTCCGCCGGCGGCGGCGGCGCCCGTGGTGGCGAGCATCAACTGGTAGACGCCGTCGAGGACGACCTCGTCGCCCTCCTTGACGCCGCTGCGGACGACGACCCAGCGGCCGTCGCTGACACCGAGGTCGGCAATGGTGCGAGTGACCTTGTTCGGGTCCCGCGGATCGCGGCGAAAGAAGACGGTGTCGAGTCCGTCGCGGATGGTGGCGGAGACGGGGAGAGCGAGTTCGGGGCGGGCCGATCCTTCGACGGTGATTTCGAGGTGAGCGGCGACGCCCGGGCGCGCCCACGGGGCGGTTCGACCGGGGGTCAGGAAGACTTCGACGGTGCGTTCGTCGGGGTCGCCGCCGAGGCCGAGCTGGAGGGTGCCGCTCAGGGTGTCGGCGGGGTCGATGCTGCCGCCCTTGGGGGGGACGATGGTGGCGGGCAGTCCGTCGCGGAGGCGGCCGAGGTCGCTCTGCAGGCCGCGGGCGTGAAAGCGGAGGAGTTCGGGGCGGACGGTGGAGAGGACGAGCGCGGATTCGGGGGCCCAGGCGCCGTTGGTGAGGGCGAGTGACTCGACGACGCCGGCGGCGGCGGCGCGGACTTCGACGAGGCGGAGTTCGCGCCAGACGGGGTGGCGGTGGGGCTCGGTGTCGGCGTAGTCGCCCTCGTGGGTGTGGGGGGCGACGGATTCGTCGGAGGCGGCGAGGCGGGCGACGGGGATGCCGAGCAGCGCCGACGCGTTGAGCAGGAGGAGGTCGAAGCGTTCGCGTGCGGCGTGGAGTTCGGACTGGACCTCGACCTTGCGGGAGCGGAGTTCGGCTTCCTGCTCCATGACCTCGGCGAGTTCGGCGCGGGTGGAGGCGAGTGCGGCGCGGGCCTGGGCGAGTTCTTCGGCGGAGACGACGCCGCGCGCGCCGGATTCCTCCAACCGGCGGACACGCTCAGCGCGGATCTCGACGGCGTCTTCGAGGACTTCGTGATGTCGTTCGTGCGCTTCGCGGATGGGGTCGATGTTGGCGACGCGGGCCATGGCCTGCTGGATCTGGGCCTGGGTTTCGTTGAGGCGTTCCTGGAGCTGGCGCCAGTCGGGAGAGTCGAGGGTGTAGAGGAGGTCGCCGGGTTCAACGTGCCGGTACTGGGCGACGTGGAGTTCGACGCGGCCGCTGAGCATCGTGCGGTATTCGCGGCGGGCCTCGGGGAGCAACTCGAAGCGGCCGGGGATGCGGAGCGTGCGCGCGACGGGGCGCGACTCGACGGCGGCGAAGGTGATGCCGAGGTTGCGCCGGACGGCTTCGGGCACATCGATGCGGTTGGTGGGCGCGGGGGCATCGGCGTGGATGGAAGCGTCGTCGCGGTCGTGTGCGTCGGCGTCGTGGCCGGTGTCGCGGCGGCAGGCGGCGTTCAGAGCGGCGACGACGACGAGCGGAATGAGGATCAGACGCAAGGGCATTCGTGTTTCCTTTCGGCTAGCGCGGGGACTCCGAGGACGGTGACGAAGGCGACGGGGCGGTTGCGTCGAGCAGCGCCGCGCGGGTCAGGCCGCTGACGCGCTGGAGTTCGGTGGCGGCGACGGCGGCATCGGCGAGGGCCTCGGCGTATCCGGCGCGAGCGGCGAGGAGACCGCGCTGGGCGTCGAGGACGGTGAGCAAGGTGGTGGTGCCGGCGGTGTAGGCCTCGCGGGCGAGGTCGAGCGATTTCTCCTGGAGCGGGAGGTACTGGTCGTGATAGAAGCGCGCGTTTTCGTCGGCGGTGCGTGAGCGCTGAAGCGCGAGCCAGGCGTCCTGCGTCAGGCGGCGATCGAGCGCTTCGCGGAGCAGGACGGCCTGTTGGTGTTCGAGTTCGGCGCGGGCGATTTGCGCCTGGTTCTGGTCGAAGAGGGGAAGCTCGAGGGCGAGTGAGGGGCCGAGAACCCAGTCGGTGGTCTGGCGTTCGCGCGGCTGGAGCGAGGGGGGCGTCAGCGTACCGGCCTGGAGCGAGTTCCAGCCGGTCTCGGCGAGCCAGTCGCGGCCGCTGCGGCTGGGACGCTCGGCACGCTCGAGCGAGATGCCGACTTCGACGGAGCGGAGGAATCGTGTCCGCTCGAAGGCGACGCGGGCGGCGGCGGCGGCGACGGTCATTTCGACGGCACGGAGGTCGAGGCGGTTGGCGCGGGCGGCGGCGATGATCTGCTCGGCGGAGAGGTCCCACTGTGCCGGTGGCTGCAGCGTGTCCGCGAGCGGTAATTCGTGTGGCGGCAGCGTGAGGCCGAGGAGGCGGGCAAGGTCGCTGCGGGCCTCGATGGCGGCGAGCGCGGCGTTGCGCCGGCGAATCTCAGCCTCGTAGTGCTGGGTGCGGGCGAGGTTGACGTCGACGTCGCTGACGGCGCCGGCGTTGCGGCGGGCGACGGCGAGTTCGAGGAGCTGTTCGGTGATGGCGACGTTCTCGGCGGTCAGCTCGCGCTCGCGGTCGCGCTGGAGAGCGCGGTAATAGGCGGCACGGGCGTCGAGGGCGGCGGAGGAGACGAGGCGAGCGACGTCGAAGATGATCCGCTCCTGCTCGCGCAGCGCCGTCTTTTTTCGGAGCGGGAGCTGCCAGAGTTCGGCGAGATTCTGGGCGACGCCGAGCTGGAGGTTGGTCAGACCGCCGCCATCGGGCCAGCGAATGAGAAAGTCGAGGGAGGGATTGGAGTAGAGGCCGGACTGGGTGACGTCGGTGTGGCCGATGCCGACGCGGGCGAGTTCGGCGCGGTGATGGGGATCGTTGAGCATGGC
>CAZNDQ010000296.1:0-5711 GCA_964571825.1 uncultured Planctomycetales bacterium
AACCTGGCGGGCGTGCTGACGGCACAGAAGAAGGTCAATGAGGCTGCACCGTTGTACGAAGAGACGCTGGAGATCTGGCGGGAGGCGTACGGGGCGCGGCATGAGGAGGTGGGACGGACACTGAACAACCTCGGGGCGTTGTATCTGTCGCAGGGGGAGGCGGCGAAGGCCGAGCCGCTGTATCGGGAGGCAGCGGCGATTTTCCGAGAGCGCACGGGGGCGTCGGCCGCTACGGGGACTCCCCTGCTGGGTCTGGGCAAGTCACTGCGGCGCCTCGGTCGCGCGGAGGAAGCGGAGCCCGTGCTGCGGGAGGCGCTGGGGATGCTGGAGCGGGGGTCGAGCCCGGGGGATGCGTGGCGGTTGGCGGAGGTGAACTGCGAAATCGGGCGGATTCTGACGGCGCGGGGGGAGTATGCGGAGGCGGAGGGGTTTCTGCTGCGGGCGCAGGAATTGAATGAGCAGGTGCAACGGGCGGACAAAAAGACGGATGAGCCTGTCAGGGCGCTTGTGAAACTGTACGAGGTGTGGGGGCGGTCGACTGAGTTGGAGTGGTGGATGAACAAGTTGCCGCCGCAAGTGCCGACAAACGATTCAGCGCCGTGATTTCAGCGCGATTCGAAAACGGGAATTGGAGGCCTCGTTTATCAGTGCGCGGCCGGGGCGGACTCGCGCGGCGCAGCGCAGTCAGGCGAACGGACAGGAGGCAGATCCCAGTCGAGCCCGACGGGGGCCAATTGGGCGCGGATGCGGCGGAGGTCCCAGATGAAGCCGATGCCGGCGCGGTTCGACATCTGGACGACGAGGGCGGAGTCGGGGCTGACGGCAATGCTTCCGGTGGCAATCTTCTCCGGCGGCTGCAGGGTGCAGAGTTCGGCGAGCGTTGCAGCGTCAACCAGAGTAACCCGATTGGCGAGGGTGGCGACGGCAATGAACGTGCCGTCAGGCGCGCAGGTGACGGACGAGTAGGCGCCGGGAATCGACGCGGTGTGCGTCCAGGTCGATGTATCCCAGCGCGTGAGGGCTTCGCTGTCGGCGGTGACGAGATAGCGGTCGTCGGGGCTGAAGGCGGCAAAGCCCTGCGCACCGATGGGCAGGGAGGCGACGCGGGTGGGCCCGGCGGTCTCCCACACTTCGGCGCCGCCGGCGTGCCACGCGGTGACGACGAGCAGTTTCGCATCCGAAGAGACGGCGCGGACAAAGGCACCGGGCATACAGTCGAATCGGCGCGGGGGCGCGTTTTCGGTCAGGTCGACGAGAACGACCCGCCCGGGACTGTCCGACATGGCGGCGAGCCGGCCGTCGGCGGAGCAGGCGAGTCCGGTGCATTCACTGCCGGCAACCAGCAGCTCTGGGGGGCCGATCGAGGGACCGCGCTCTGTCATATTCAGGTTTCGCAGACACAATCCGGTGCCCCGTTCGAATGTGCACACCTGTTCTGCGGCGGGCGCAACTGTCACCGCGACGGCGATATCGAGCGGCAGGTGCACGAGCTGCGTGCCGGAGCGCGGCTCAAACAGGTACAAGCCGCGGAAGTCGGGGCGGATTTCCGAATCGACGGAGGAGAGCAGGAGCGTTCCACGCGCGGCGAAGAGGGCTTGATTCGCGGCGAGGCTCTCGGGATCGGTCCAGCCGGCGAGCGGCCGACATTCTTCGTCACGCGTGAGATCGAGAATCGTCGGCTCGACGATCGGCCGGCCGCCCTGCGATCGCACGGTCCATCCGCCAATTGCGCCGTCGGAGGAAAAGGCGAGGAAACTACCATTGATCTCGACGAGCGGTCGCTGCGTGGCGAGGCTCCAAAGAACGGAGGCATCGTCCCAACTGCGCGAGAGAAGTCTGGTGCCGTCGGGGGAGATGGCGAGATGGGTGATGACGCTATCGTGGCAGCGCAGCGCGCCGGCCGGGCGGTGATCCACGGTGTCCCACAGGTAGATGTGGTTGATTGCGGCCGCGGCGAGGAATCGGCCGTCGGGGGACCAGGCGGCGGCCCAGCCAATTCTGGCGTCGGGCAGGATGGGTGTGAGCCGGCCGTCTTCGAGATCGAGGATGGCGCCGTCGCCGAAGGCGCCGTGGTAAAGGGCGAGGCGGCGTCCGGCCGGGTCGAACGTCATGTGGGAGGGGACGCGATCAAGGGGATAGCGCCGCTGCGGCGTCCCGGTCGCGAGGTCGTAGAGTTGTACGGCGCGATCGGGGTCTGCGACGGCGATCGTTCGGGCGTCGGGTGCAATATCAAACCTGCCGCCGGGCGGCAGATCATCCAGGCTCAGAATGAGTCGGGTTTCGTCGGTATTCCAGACTTCGAGTCGCCGTTTTTCGTCCGGCGTGAGGAAGAGGCGCGCCACAAATGGGCCGGCGAGTGCGAGTTTCTGGAGATCGGCGCCGTCGGTCGTGTCGGGGATCTGCGCCAGAAGGCGTCCGTCCGCGACGCGATAGACGAGTTGCCGATGGCCGAGGGTGGCGCAGCGTTCGAACGCGGGATCGAACACCGGCGCACCGTGCCAGGCGAAGGCGGCCTGGCGCGGCCGGAGATCGGAGACGGCGAGGGCGGCGATCATCTCGTTGCGGAGTTCGAGGTTGCGGCGTATGGCAGCGGCCTCGGTGACAGCAGCGAGGGCGTCGAAACGACGGCCCATGTGGCTTGTGGCGCGGGTGGCGCGAGCCTGGGAGACGAGGGATTGCCAGAGGTTTTCCCGTGCCTCCGCCTCGCGCTGTGTTGCGGAGCGCCAGAGGGAGATGCTGACGGTGGTGGCGGCGGCGAGCAGGACGACGAACAGCGCGGCGACGGAGAGCAGCAGGCGGAAGCGCTGAAGCGATTTGCGGAGCATGTACCAGGCGCTGTTTCGTTTGGCTTCGAGCGGCTCACCGTGGAGGTAGCGCTGGACGTCGCGGGCGAGTTCGCCGGCGGTCTGGTAGCGTCGCTCACGGTCCTTGGCGAGGCAGGTATGGAGAATGGTGGCGAGGTCGTCGTCGATCTCGGGGCGGAGGCGGCGCGGCGAAAGTGGCGGGTCGGAGACGATGCGCTGGACGACCTCATGCATCGGGCCGACAACGCTGTAGGGGAACTTACCGGTGAGCATCTGATAGAGGATGACGCCGAGGGAGTAAACGTCGCTGCGCATGTCAACGCGCGCGGGTCCGCCATCGGCCTGCTCGGGCGCGGCCCAGGGGAGCGAGCCGACGAATTGGCCGGTGTGCGTCATGGTGGTGCGACCCTCTTCGTCATTTGCCGCGGGGTCGAGCCGGGCCAGACCGAAATCGAGTATGTGCGGGTCTCCCTGCTCATCAACGAGAAGGTTGGCGGGCTTGAGATCGCGGTGGATGATCCCGCGAAGGTGTGCGGCGTTGACGGCGTCGCAGATCTTGAGGAAGAGCCGGAGGCTCTGTTCGATGGAGCGCGGCTCGCTGGACATGTAGACATCGAGCGGCCGGCCGGCGACGTACTCCATGACGAAGTAGAAACGTCCGGCGACACTGCCGCTGTCGTGGATCGTGACGATGTTCTGATGGCGAAGTGCGGCGAGGAGCTTGATCTCGCGTTCGAAGCGGGCGCGGTCGAGCGGGCCGGCAAAGGCGCCGTCGAGGAGGACCTTGAGGGCGACCTTGCGGCCGGTGGAGGATTGAAGGGCGCGGTAGACGACGCCCTGGCCGCCGCGGTGGATTTCGCGCAAGAGCTGGTATCCGGGAAAGAAATCGACGGGGACGGTCAATTCGGGGAAGACACCGGCGTTGGTGGCATCGGGAGCGCGTCGCCCGGTGCGGCTGTGGCGGGCGCGCTCGATGACGGCGAGCGTGCGCAGCTCCTCGGACAGTTCCGGGAGCAGATCGGGATGCGCAGCGCAGAGATCGCTGTCGGCGAGCGGCTCGCCCGCGGCGCGGCGGCACAGGCAGTCTTCGACGATTCGGCGGATGCGGTCGGCGCGGGGATCTTCCGCGCGATCTTCGGGGGCGTGCGTACGCGATCGGCCACTTTCCGGGTGCACGTCGGACCTCTCCTGAACACGGCGCGGACGCCGCCGACATCGCCGAAGATCACTCCTCGGAAAGCGACAAACGCACGTCGGCGCTGACTACTTGCGCGAGAGAAAGCGGGAAACGCCACCCATGGCCTCGCGCAGGCTCTCGAGTGCGCGGGCAGTCAGTTTGTGGACGGCCCACTCGGAGCGGTTCATACGCTCCGCGGTATCCCGAATGGAAACCCCCTCGACGAAACGAAGCCGCAGGACGTCGTGATAATCGCGCTTGAGGGTCGGCAGCGCCGCCTGCGCCATCTGAAGGGCTTCGCGATCGGCCGCGGATCGGCTGGGCGTGCGCGGATTCACGGCGAGCATGGCAAGGAGTTGGGTGAGTTCCTCGTCCGGACCGGGCGCAATGCGGCGCCAGTCTCCCCCGCGCTTGGCGGCGCGGAAGGCCTTGAGCTGATCGAGAATGCGATTGTCGGCGATTCGGGCGAGCCAGGCGAAGAGCGACGACTCGCCGGCGGGGCGGAAGGCGGCAATCCCCTCCCAGCCGTCGACGAAGCACTCCTGCAGGATGTCGTCCACGTCGATCAGGTGCTTCAGGCGGGCGGGGATGCGCTGTCGGATTCGCTGCGCGAGGGGGCGCTGGACGCGGACAAGCAGTCTTTCGAACGCAAGCCGTTCGCCGGATCGGGCGCGGGCGATCAATTCAGCGTCAGCGGGGTGTTCATTCATCGCATGTCGTCCCCCGGTGACCAATGAGGACCCGCGAGGTGGCTGGAGGGTGCGTCAGGTCCCGGCCAGGTCGGTCCGCGGGTGATCCGGCGACGAACATTACACAGAGCGGCAGGTGGGGGCGTCAAGCGGGGAGAGGGGGGAACGCTTCCGTGCAAAAATAGCGGTGAGGATCGTCAGCGCGCGGCCGGGTTGTCGCTTGAGGAGGCGTTCGGGCAAGCGGTACCGACCGTGCGCGGGCAGCGGTCGGCCGGGTTCAAGCAGAGGAAAGGTGAGAATCATGAAGCGGATCCTGCTGTATGCGTCGGCCATGGCGATGATCACGTGTTCGATTTGGGAGCCGGCGAGGGCGCAGTCCACCTCATTCACGTATCAGGGACATCTGGCGGACGGCGGTGTGCCGTACAACGGATCGGTGAATCTGAGTTTCTCGATCTGGAACAGCATCAGCGGCGGCACGTTGCTGGCCGGCCCGATCAATCAGGCGGGCGTCGCTGTAACAGATGGACTATTCTCGGTGCCGATCAACGTCGGCAATCCGGCGGCCGTGTTCAATGGGAATTCGCGGTGGCTGGCGGTGACGGTGAACGGTACGCCGCTGACACCGCGGCAGGAGATCCTGCCGGCGCCTTATGCCATGTTCTCGTCGCTGCCATGGGCAACAAGCGGGGCGAACATCTCGTACAGCGGTGGCAACGTCGGCATCGGAACGACGTCGCCGACGCAGGCATTGAGCGTGGTGGGGACGATTCAATCGACCACGGGTGGGTTCCGGTTTCCTGACGGGACGGTGCAGACGACGGCGTCGACGGGCGGCGCGGGATTCTGGTCGCCGAGCGGGGCAAATATCTTCTCGAACAACGCGGGAAACGTCGGCATCGGCAGCAACGCGCCGAATCACAAGCTCCGCGTGAGCGGGGGACCAACCTGGACCTCGAACGGCTGGACCGGGGCGCTGGAGTTGGACAGCGCTGCGGCAATCGGCTGGCGGAGCAACAGGGGGGGCAGGCGGTTCGGCAT
>CAZNDQ010000297.1:0-5708 GCA_964571825.1 uncultured Planctomycetales bacterium
GAGCGCCAGTTCGCCGGCGCCGCCGCCGCGCTCGCGCGGACCGGCATCGCCATCACCGATCTCACCTTCCGCAAGCGCTTTGCCGCCGACGTCGTTTCCTCCGACGGCTACCCCGACCCCGTCGATACGCCGTCCACGCCCGCCAATGATGGCCGCGCCTGGGGCGTCCACGACTGGGCCAGCCGCACCGGCGAGGGCGCCTATTTCAACTGGCTCATGGCCAACGGCCTCCTCGACGACGAGGACACCGATCCGACCCACGAGGGCATCGAGAAGATCGACCGCACCACCGTGCCCGAACTGGCCCAACTGCCCGCCGCCTATTATGAGGTGCAGACGATCCTCGACCGCGCCGACGCCGGCCTCAACCCCCTCGGACTCGCGCGCAACGTCGTCCCCTTCGGGCTCAACCCCGACCTCCTCTCCTCCGGCGTGCTGCATTTCGACCAGATCTATGACCGCGCCGTCGTAGCCTTCGTCAACGCCGGCACGGCCTTCGACTTCGCCAACGCCAACGCCAACCGCGTCCGCGCCATTCAGGACTCCGCCGGAAACCTCGGCGTGTTCGTCCAGCAGCAGGAGCTGGATTACCGCTCGCGCCTGATCGAGATTTTCGGCCGGCCCTACGCCGATGACATCGGCCCCGGCCGCACGTACCCCGCGGGCTACCTCGGGCCCGACATCTGGCACTTCGACTACGTCGATTCGTCGAACGTGCTCAACCCCGACAACGCCAGTAACACGACGACCATCACCTATCCCAACGTGAAGGCGCCGAACATCAACTGGACGACGGATCCGCCGTCATACACCGACACGCCCGATCCCGTCATCAACCTGACCTTCTCCGTCTCCACCGACGGCTTCGGCCTGCTCAAGCCGACGAACTGGACCGGAACGCGCCTCGAATGGGGCGAAATCCAGTTCGCCCGCGCCGAAGTCCTCCAGGCCGTCGGCGAGTACCAGAAGGCCGTCGCCGAATACTCCGCCATGATCTCCGAAATCGAGCTCCAGGCCGGCGTCCTCACCGGACAGTACGGGCTCCAGGACACGCAGATCATGGTCCTCGACTGCGACCTCAACCTGCAGCGCTCGCTGAACAAGGAGATCATTGACCTCAACAACACCGCCCTCGCTTTCCATCGCATGGGTGAGTCGGCCGTGACGCTCGCCATGGCCACCGCCGCCTTCTTCCCGCTTAGTGTCGGCACCGGCTCCTCCGACCTCTTCAGCAGCGCCCGCGGCGGAATCTACATGGCCGCCGCCGTCATCGGCGAGGTACTTCAGACCATCGGCGACATCGCCGAGGGTCAGATGCTCGTCAAGGAACTGGATAAGGAGTACGCCAGCAACGCGGCCCAGAAACTCCTCACCGTCGCCGAGTCCAACCAGGCGATCCTCGAACAGACGGCCGTCGTCAAGCTCCTCCTCCAGCAGATGCCCCTCAAACGCCTCGAAATCTACCTCCTCCAGGAAAAGATCAACGAGGCCGGCGCCAAGTACACCGCCGCCATCGGCAAGGGCGCACGCCTCCTCGAAGAGTTCACCAACTACCGCTTCAACACCGCGCGCGACATCAGCGAGCTGCGCTACCGCGACATGGCCTACCGCACCTTCCGCAACGATGCGCTGGCCAAGTACCGCGAGACCTTCGATCTCGCCGCACGTTACGCCTATCTCGCCGCGCGCGCCTACGACTACGAAACCGGCCTGCTCGGCACCGACAACACCCGTCCCTGGGCGGCAGGCCAGAAGTTCCTCGCCGATATGGTCAAACAGCGCACCCTCGGCCAGCGCGACGGCGACGGCCTACCCGCCACAGGCCTCGGAGGCATCGGCGGACAGCTTGCCACCCTCAAACAGAACTTCGACCAGGCCCGCATCAACTTCGGCCTCGGCGACGCCGACAACTTCTTCCGCAAGTTCAGCCTGCGCTTCAGTAACTACCGCATCCCCGACGACGATCTCGAACCCGACGCCGACGAAAACGGCATGGACGATGACGAGGAATGGCGCGACATCCTCGTCGCCAGTCGCGTGCCCAACCTCTGGCGCGTGCCCGAGTTCCTCCTCTACTGCACCTTCCCCCTCGGCGTCGACCCCCTCAACCCCAATACGCCCGCCGAGCCGGCGCTGGTCGTCCCCTTCGAAACCGCCCTCGGCTTCGGCCTCAACCTCTTCGGCCGGCTCTCCGAGGGTGAGGCTGTCTTCCCCTCCGATCGCTTCGCCATCAAGATCCACAGCTATACCGTCCGCCTCGCCGATTACCCCGGCATCGCCGGCGGACTCAACGAACCCGCCAACGTCTACCTCGTGCCCGTCGGCAGCGACATGATGTTCAGCCCCACCGACGGCTCCGCCCGCGCCTGGGACCTCATCGACCAGACGCTGCCCCTGCCGTTCATGCTCAATCCCAACGACCTCGTCTGGAACGCCTCCGACCCCAACAACAACTGGGTGCCGTGGGATTCACTCAGCGGCGGGTCGGCCGCCCTCATCGCACGCCGGCGAATCCCCACCGTCGGCGCAACCCTCGACGAGGACGGCGCTGCCGACGAGGTCAGCTACAAACTCGCCGGCCGATCGGTCTGGAACACGCGCTGGCTGCTCATCATTCCCGGCAGCAACCTGCGCGGCATCAATCCCACCCAGGGCATCGACCGCTTCATCGACGGCTTTGGCGGCCTGCCCGGCGTCAGCGACATTGTGCTCGAGTTCAACGCGTACGGCGCGACCGGCTCGACGCTGGCCCGCGCGCGAATGGAGTGGCTGCAGCAGCGCGCCACCGACGACCCGTGCGACCTGCTGCCATTGGTCGAATAACGAAGCTTGCGCCGGCACGCGCCCGCAGCGGACGGCCGGGGCGATCAGGCAAATGATCCGACGCAGCCACGATCGGTGCGTCATACAGGGAGAACGGCGATGCTCAAGCGAATCCTCGCGGCGTTTATGCTCGGCACAGGTTGCGGCGCCATCGCCGCGTGGGCCGCAGTCCCCCAGCCCGACGTCGTGCTCTACGGTGAATTGCGCGTCAACGGCCAGCTCATCACCGCCGCCGACACCGACGGCGACGGCGTCGCCGACGCCGACGTCACGGTCATCGCCCGCGTCAACCCCGGCTCCGGCGACCAGGAAGTCGGCCGCTATCGCATCGGCGCCCAGCTCTCCGCCGGAAACAACTACGCGCTGCGCATCCGCATGGAATCGCTCGCCGACGGCACCGCTCAGAGCGCCGACCGCGCCATCCGCGGCCAGACCGTCAGCCTCTACATCCGCGACGCACGAAATCCGGCCAACGTCACCGAAACGCTCGCCGCCACCTATCCCTCCGGCGGCGCCACGCTCACGCCCGGCACGATCGACATGCTCGCCCTCGACACCACCGGCGGACCGGCCGCCTGCGCCTGCGCCGATTTCGACGGCAACAACCTCATCAACCTCACCGACTTCACCATGTTCGCCGTCTGCTTCGGCCACAACGCGCCGAGCGACACCTGCGCCGCATCCGCCTTCGTCTGCGGCGATCTGAACGCCGACGGGATCATCAATCTCAGCGATTTCACCACGTTCGCCACGATCTTCTCGCTGACGCCCGACGGCGTCGTGCCGCCGAACTGCTTGAGTATCAATTGAATCGGCCGGAGGGGGCCGGTGCGTTCGGTCGGTCCGATAGGATCAGACGGCGCCGGCGACGGGCCGTCCCACCATGATCAGCGACTGCCCGATCGGCGGCGGAATCAGCCGCTCGATGCTGTCGAGGTACGGCACCAGCCGGTCAAACGTGCGACAGGATGACGCCTCGAGTTGCACGGCCCCGCGCACGCGCGAGGTGTACCACCACCCGAACGCCCCGATGAAGTTGAAATACCGCGACGCAACCACCTCCAGCCCGGCCGCCGCGAACGCCGCCCGCAGTGTCCGCCGTGAGTACCGCCGATAGTGCCCGAACGACTCGTCCAGCCGCCCGAACGCCCACTGCATCGCCGGCACCAGGATCACCACCTGCCCCCCCGCCGCGCAGAGCGCCCCCATCCGCCGTAACGCCTCCACGTCGTTCTCGATGTGCTCCAGCACATTGAGGCAGATCACCGTGTCGAACGAGCCCGCGGCCACCTCCTCGCGCGGACAACCCTCCACGTACGTCTGCACGAACTTCGTGTTGAGATGATCGGCGAACCGCTCCCGCGCGATCCGCAGGCTGTGCCCGTCCGGTTCGAGGCTCACCACCCGCGGATAGTTGAGCAAAAACTGTGTGATATTGCCGGTCCCGCCCCCCACCTCGCAGATCGCCCCGCGCAGGTAAGGCCGGATCCGCGAATAGATCCAGTGATTGTACGCGTACAGATCGCTCAGCCGTTCCAGCGAGGTCCGCACCGCGCGCTGGATCGGACACTCATCCGCTGCCGCCGCCTGTCCTCGATGTTCGAGCGCGATCGCCGCCGCCGGTCCATCCTGCATCGTTGTGAGTTCCCGTTCCAACACGCCGGCCCGTTGAACTGCCGTCCCTGTCGTTCACGCCGGAGACGATGGTATCCGCAGCTCGGCGCCGCGTCCATGTTCGCTTCGACCAATTCGACGCCCGACTTCAACCGCTCCCGTCGCCTGACCCAGCGCCCGGCCCGCCTTTGGCCCTGCAGTTCGCCCCCCGTAGAATCGTCGCACGGCTGCCGCCGCGCATCGTCGCGGCACGTACTCTCTTTTCCATCGTATCGGGATTCCATGGATCGATCGTCGCCGACTCCAGATGCTCTATCGCGCCCCGCTGCGCCCGGCCGCGATGTCTGGCGCCCGCTCCTGCCGGCCGCCCTCGGCATCATCACCTTTCTCATCTTCTCCCCGGCGCTCGCCCACGACTTCCTCGACTTCGACGACGACTGGCTGCTCACCCACAACCCGCACTTCCGCGGGCTCGCCTGGGAAAACATCCGCTGGGCCTTTACCACCTTCCACGGCACCCAGTACATGCCCCTCACCTGGCTGAGCTGGAGCCTCACTCACACCCTCTTCGGCATGAACGCCTCGGGCTTCATCCTCGTCAATATCCTCCTCCATGCCGCCAATGCCGCGCTCTTCTATCTCCTCGCACTCGAATTGCTCGCCCTCGCGACGGCGCTGGATCGCTCCGGCTGGGCGCTGCGCGTCGCCTCGGCCGCAGCCGCTCTGCTCTTCGCCCTCCATCCACTCCGCGTCGAGTCCGTCGCCTGGATCACCGAACGCAAGGACGTCCTCTCCGGCTTCTTCGTGCTGCTGACGCTGCTCTCCTACGTCCGCGCGCGCGGCCGGACCGTCTGGCACACGTTTGCCCTCTACGTCCTCGCCCTGCTCTGCAAGCCCATCGCCGTCACGCTGCCGCCCGTTCTGCTCGCGCTCGACTACTTTCCCCTCCGCCGGCTCCCGCACGAGTTCTCCCGTTGGCTTCGCCCGCCCGCGCGCCGCGTCCTGCTCGAAAAGCTGCCGTACTTCGCCCTCGCCCTCCCTTTTATCATCAGCGCCCCGCTCGCCGCCGTTCACGAAGGCCATCTCAGCTCCACCGCGCTCATCGACCTCCCCGCCCGCATCGCCCTCGCCTTCTACGGCCACGCGACGGCTGCCATCGTGCTCGACGACGCCCTCGCCTACGCCAAGGAGCGCCAGGCCTTCGGCCGCCCGATCGCGGGCTTCCAGGTCACGCGCCACAAGCTCGCGCGCATGGCCACGCTGGTGAACGC
>CAZNDQ010000298.1:0-5690 GCA_964571825.1 uncultured Planctomycetales bacterium
TGCACTCCTTCGATCACTGGAAGAAGGAGTTCGCGGAGGAGATCGCCCAGGCCGTCTGGCAGCGGGAGCAACTGGTCACCTCCGCTCTGGGCAAGGGCATCGCCATCCCCCATGCGCGAGTTCTCGGGCTCAAACAGCCGGTCATCGCCGTGGGTTTGTGCGCCGAGGGGGTGGACTTCGAGGCGCCGGACGGCGTCCCTGTGACGACGGTGCTGTTAATTCTCTCTCCGCGCGAGGATGACCGGGTGCAGATCGATATTCTGGGGAGCATTGCCCGGACGTTTCAGAACGAGCGCACGATTCGGCACGTGATGTCGGCGAATAGCCTGACCGAGCTGCGCGCGGCATTGAATATTGCGAACGAGTAGCGGCGCTGCCAGGAACGCGGCTCAGGCGGCGGCGGTTGCGGAGCATCCGGCGGCCAGAAGTTCGCAGCCGCGGCGGCGCAGGTCGGCCCAGTTGCGGATCGCCAGGAGGGAGAGCGGCGCGGCCGCGGCGGCGATCGCCGGCAACGTCAGGTCGACTGCGCCGACATGGGCGAGGGAGTCGCCCAATGTGAGCAGAACCGACCAGCCGACGACGCAGCCCGTCAACGTAATGCGGTGGAAGCGCGAGTCGCGCGGCGACCAGACGAACCAGGCCGCGACGGCGACAAGCGCGAACCGGGCGAATTCCAGCGCAAGCTCGACGACCGCGAGGTGAATTGGACGGTAGAAGACGGCAATGAACGGCAACTGCCACGTGCGCGCCATCTCCCCTGCATCCGGTGAAGTTGGCGCCGGCGCCGAACCGCCGGCGAGCGGCGTCAGCAGTCCGAGCATCTGAAACAGCACGATGCCGATCAGGACAGCGAGGAACAGGCCGCGCGGGTACAAGGAGGGGAAGATTGTCGAATCGCCGAGCCCGCGGCGCGCGTCGAGTGTGGCGGCGAGCCCGATGCCGGCGACAATTCCGCAGACGGCGAGCGATGCATCGAGCGCTTCAAAGGTGTGGTGCACGGAGAGGAGTTGTGCGGCTTCGAGCAAGACGAAGAGGGGCACGAGTCGCCGCAGGGTGAACGCGGCAGCGCCGAACCGGTTCAGGGCGCGTTCGCGCCCCGCGCGGAAGCAGAGAAGCGCCAGAGCTGCTGCCCATCCGCTTTGGCAGAGGACCGTGCGGAGCAACTCGATTGCATTGGGCGGCTCTGCCGGGGGCGATCCGAAGAACGGCCATCCCTGCGCCGCGACAACCCTGGCCGTGATGCGGTGCGGTGCGGGGATGAGGTCGAACGGTGCGAGCGCGGCCAGGACAGTTGCGGCCAGCGCCGCGCACCAGAGCACATGATGGGGACAGACTGCGACGCGCAGCGCCAGAGCGTCGCGCCAGGCGATCGTCCGTCGGTGCAGCAGCGGCGCGGTGATGGCACCGAGGCCCAGACCCAGCGCGTTGTTCAGGACGTCGGCGGCGCTGGAGACGCGCATGGGCAGGTGTGTCTGCACTATTTCGAGAAGGATTGCGACGGCAGCGCCACAAGTGAGCGCGGTAAATGTCGGCGCGAGCCAGTTGCGTGCGCCGCGTGCGAAGTGAAGCGTGAGCAGCAGTCCGATGGGGATGAAGAGGAGAATATTGGTAAGCACGTCGGCGGGATCTGCGCCTGACCAGCCGATGCGTTCGAGCGCGTGGCCTGGGCCAGCAGAAGGCGCCGGGGCGAATTCGAACGGCACCAGTGCGCCATAGACAACAGCAAAGACGCACAACCAGGCGGCGAGGGAGACCGAGCGTGCGACATCGATCGGCGCGTTCGCCGCCGCAGCCGTGCCCGTGCGCGTAAACGGTCGGACTTCCGACATGCCGCTTTCCCCCCACTGGCCGCGCGAGGCGGTCAATGGAAGTTGCGGCAATTTTCAGGCCGATCGGCCGCACGGAATGCGTCCGATAGACGAGCGGCAACGGCGGCGCAATACGGCCGGAAGCCGCCCGTTTTGCGGGCCCGCGAGGGTGGATCCGGTTGTGCCGGTCGTGCAGGAGGTAGTGCCGCGCACAACGTGCGATACGTGCAGGGCGTGGAGGGAACGTATTCTCGGAACGAGCAGAAGATACGGTTACTGCGCCGGCGTCACCGTCGGCGGAACGACGACCGAGGGCGTTTTTGCACGTTCGTCGCTGACCACCTTGGGGATGATGATATCGGTTCCGGGCTCGAATTCACGACTGGTCTGCCCGGTGAGCTGCTGGAGAAGCTGGTTGATATCAGTGCCTGAGCCGAGCCCGGTATTGAACTGCGTCAGCAGGTTGAAGGCCGTGGTCGCCTGTGTGATGAAGCCGAAAAAAGAATCGGACACGTCGATGAGCAGCGCCTGCATGGCAGTCTGCTGCTCGGGGATGTCGGGGCTGACGATGCCGGTCTGCGGGCCGACGAGGCGGATGTTGGCACGGCGATCGCGGTAGTTGGTGATCCCCTGTCCCACCATTCTCCCCGGGGCGCGTTCGCGCAATGAACCCGGCTTGATGTTCTGCTGCGGGATGGGGATCTCCAGGTCGACGTCTCCCTGGTCGACGTCGGGTACCGTTCCGGTTCCGGGTCCAACTGTGCCTGTGCCGCCAGTGCCGCCGGTACCGGTGCCGCCGTTGATCAGGTCGAGGATGTCATCGATGTTGAACGACTGCGCGGCCGCGCGCTGCGGCATCAAGTGCAACACTGCCAAGGTCACGATCGCCAGCAAGAGAAACCGCATGAACAGCACTCCACTCGGGTTGAGGCCGCGCTTCCCTGCATTATACACGGGGGGTTCGTGTCGACCGCACCGACATGTTCGCATTATCGGCACCCATGCGATTGGGGATGACCCAGAACGGTGGTGATCGGCCGGGCAGCGGACGTGGGCCTCGTCGCTAACATCTGCGATTACAACCGCTTATGTCCAGAGCGCGGTATCGGGCGTTGACCTCGCCTTGAGGCAAGAAAAAGCCCCGCCGCAGGGGGAGCAGCGGGGCCTGGGGTGCGTGGATCTGTATCTCACGCAGATCCACCGTGGCCTGGATTAGCGCGGCGCGCCTCGGTAGCGGCCGCACCGCGAATCCTCGCAAGGATGCGTCGGGCGGCGCGACAGATGGCGCGCAATCGCGCGGCGAATTCACACGGTCAGATGCGATGCTCAGGCACGCATCGATGGGACGGCGAGCATAGGCCGATCAGCCGCGCGGCATTTTCGGCCCGCGCCGATATGTATGCGAGCCGGTGCGTGAAATGCGTTCTCAGGCGCCGCGGAGGCCGGTCAACGACCGCCGACAAGGCGATTATACCGCGTAGGCGGAGCAGATTTCACGAAAAAAATATCGCCACTGCACCGCCTCCACGGAGCGCTGTGAGAGCGCGATTGTCGATCCGCCACAGCGACGGGTATGATCCGCAGCGTCCGTCGCCCGCGCACTGGGACGCGGACGTACGCTTTTGAGTCAAGGAAAGGAGACGATGCCCATGCGGAGCAATCTGGGGCGAGGGTGGTGTCAGGTGCTGTTATGCGGCACGATCTGCTGGCTGGCGGTCGGATGCGTGAGCGTCAAGGCGCCGGAGAAGATCGTAATCGGGGACTCACCGGGAAGCCGGCCGGTGGATACGAGCCGTGTGCCGCCGACGCGCGACCACGCCGAGGCGCGCCAGCGACTGGCAGAAGCGTATCAGCGGATCGAGTATCTCGAATCGCGCAATCGGAAGCTGGAGCAGGACAACCAGCGGCTTCGCCGCGAGCGCGACGAAGCCGAGGAGCGTGCCGATCGTGATTGAGCAAGTCGATCGCCGGCGACAAACAGCCCCCTGCGCCGATCGAGCGATCAGGCGAAGAGGAAGATGATGTCGAGAATGGCGAAGATGATCTCGAAGATCAGCGACACAATGTCCATGAGCGACTCCTTTCCTGTCGCCGATGATAGTCCGGTCCCAGGCGTCCGGCAACGCAACCGGCGGTCGCACTGGAATGCCGGATGCCGGCACAGGGCACTGCTCAAGCTCGGCGGGTTCCTGTTGCTTGTATCGGCAGCGGCGGCCTCGGCCCATGACACGTGGCTCGTCCCATCGGCCGACCGGCTCGACGACGACGGCACGGTGCAGGTTGATCTGGTTACGGGTGAGGAGTTTCCGCGCGGTGAGATCGCCACCAGGCCGGATCGCGTGAAGGAGTGGTTCGTCCTCTCCGGGCAGCAGCGTGTGTTGGCGGGCGAGTTCGAGTCGCAGGAGGACAGTCTGCGGACGGAACTCGCGGTCCGCGGCGCGGGCATCCACGTGATCGCGGCGGAGCTGCATCCGAACTTCATCGAGATCGATGCGGGCAAGTTCAACGAATACCTAGCGGAGGAAGAGGCGACCGAGGCACTGCGAATCCGCAGTGAGCGGGAGGAAATGGCGCAGCCGGGCCGCGAACTCTACAGCAAGCTCGCCAAGACGTTCGTCCGCGTCGGCGAGGGGGGCGATACGCTCGGCTTTGCACGGCCGGTTGGACACACGCTGGAGATCGTGCCGCTCTCCGACCCCTTTACGTGGGCGACGGGTGAGGAGGTTGCGGTGCGCGTGCTGTTGGAGGGAAAACCGGCCGCCGGGCTCCTCGTCAGCAGTGGGCGCGAAGGGCTGCCGATGCACACGTATGTGCAATCGGTGACGACGGACCGGATCGGGGTGGCCAAGTTTACGTTCGACCGGCCCGGACGGTGGTATCTCCGCACGCATCATCTCCGGCGTAATGACCGCGCCGGGTCCGCAATCACGCCAGCGACGGAGTGGGAGAGCTTCTTCGCCTCGATTACCTACTCCGTCAACGACCGCCCGTAGGAGCAGATGCACAGCCTCGCGCTCGGGCGGAGCCGCGCATGGATTGGTCTGAAATCCACTACCTCGGGCCGCGGCTGAGTCTACGCCTTCATCTGCAGCGCGCGGACGAGGAAGGCGAGGCGATCAGCGGTCTCCTCGATGATCTTGGTCGTCGGTTTGCCGGCGCCGTGCCCGGCGCGGGTTTCGATGCGGATCAGGATCGGCGCCTTACCGGCCTGCGCCTCCTGCAGGCGGGCTGCGTACTTGAAGCTGTGCGCCGGCACCACGCGGTCATCGTGGTCCGCAGTCGTGATCAACGTTGCCGGATATGCCTTCCCGTCGCGGATGTTGTGCAGCGGCGAATACGCGTAGATCGCCTTGAACTCTTCGGGGTCGTCGGGCGAGCCGAAGTCCGAAGTCCACGCCCACCCGATCGTAAACTTGTGGAAGCGAAGCATGTCCATGACGCCGACCTGGGGGATGCACGCGCCGAAAAGGTCCGGCCGCTGCGTCATGCAGGCGCCGACGAGCAGTCCGCCGTTGCTGCCGCCCATGATCGCCAGCTTCTCCGGCCGCGTGTAGTCGTTCGCAATCAGCCACTCCGCCGCCGCGATGAAGTCGTCGAAGCAGTTCTGCTTGGTCAGCTTCTTGCCGCCTTCGTGCCACTGGCGTCCGTACTCTCCCCCGCCGCGGATGTTCGCCAGCGCGTACACTCCGCCCATCTCCATCCACACCAAGTTGGAAATCGAGAACGACGGCGTGAGTGCCACGTTGAAGCCGCCGTAGCCGTAAAGGAGCACGGGGTTGGTCCCGTCGAGGCGCAGGCCCTTCCTGTGCGTGATGAACATCGGCACGCGCGTGCCGTCCTTGCTGGTGTAGAAGACCTGCTTCGTCTCATAGCGGCTGGGGT
>CAZNDQ010000299.1:0-5659 GCA_964571825.1 uncultured Planctomycetales bacterium
GGATGATCAAGGACCACCGGCTGGCGCGCGAATCGCTGCGGCCGATCTCCCCGCGCGCCGAGCGCAACGGACTGGTGGAGGTGCCGATCAACGTTTCGGCCGAGGGCAGCATGAAGGACGTGACGGAGATGCTGCTCGAGATCTACGAGCTGCCCTACGAAGTACACGTGCGCGACCTGCGTTTGGCGCCCGAGAGCAGCAAGAACCGCGAGCAGTTGAAGGTGGACTTCAAGGCGTCGACGTTCGTGCTGCCGTACGCGCCGCTGGCGGGGAAGATCAAGCCGATCGCGATCGAAGAGGTGACGCCGGCGGATCGGCCCAAGAGCAAGCGGTACGAGCGGGAGAATTGGGAGGCGTACGCCGGAATCTACGAGAAGAAGCTGTTCGAACCGTGGAAACCGCCTCCGCCCCCGCCGCCGCCACCGCCTCCGCCGAAACCGGAGCCGAAGCCGGTGGACACGACTCCGCCGCCGCCCCCTCCGCCGCCTCCGCCGCCGCCGCCGAAGCCGCGGGTGCGGGACTCGTCGGTGATTACGGCGCTGCTGGCCTATCCGGGGCACAGCGAGGTGGTGACTTTCGACTCGCGCAAGAAAGAGCGCAAGGTGTATGCGATCGGCGATGACATCGGTGACGGAACGCTGGTGCTGGTGCATCCCCTCGGCGCGGTGATCCGTATAGAAGATGTGGATTACCTCTACCCGACGGGGGCGCAACTGGACCAGGACCAGGACCGGGTGGAGGCGAGCGCCGTGCCCAAGGTGCAACAGCTTCTGGCGATGGCGATGCAGGAGGCGCCGGACCTGGAGGCGGCGGTGCAGGAACACGCACAGCGGGAACCGCGTGTGACCAAGACGGTGCGGACGAACGCCGGGGAGGTGTCGACGAGCGCGGTGCCGACGGGTGCGACGGGGACGTCGGCGCGGTCGCGCGGTCGAACGCGGAGTCAGCCGCCGTCGGCGCCCCAGCCTGGCGAGCCGACGATCGAGCCCGAGCCGGTCGAGGCGCCGAGCGACGAGCCGGCCAAGGATGAGGGGACAAACGAAGGAGAACAAAGTCCCGCGGCCGACCCGGCGGGTAGTGGGCGCGTCGGGACCGTGCCGCTGCGCGGGTCGCGGACGGTGCGGAACCCGCGGACGACGACAAGTCGTACGGCGCGCGGCGGGCGCAGCGAGGTCGCGGCGGACAAGCCGACGATCAGCGCGGAGGCGGAAACGGACGAGCCGGCCAAAGTGGACGACTCGGGCGGAGACTAGGCGCTGCAGCAGGAAGCTGCGCGAGCGGATCGATCCGGGCCACCGGTTCGCGTGCCGCGGCGCAACGTGGAGGTATCGAACGTGAAGTCAGGACCGTCGAACGGCAAGAGAACGGGCGCGAGGCGGGGCGACGCGCAGGGCGGCGGATTGCGTCAGCTTGTGGCGGTGACGGTCGCGGCGCTGCTGGTGCTGCTGGGGGTTTGCTTTGCGCTCGAAACGAACCCGGCGCGGGCGCTGGCGGCGCCGGCCGCGTCGAGCGCCGCGGGGGCGGCCGACGACGACAAGAAGCCGGAGGAGAAGAAATCGGACGAGAAGAAGGAGGGTGAGGACAAGGACAAGAAGGACGACGAGAAGAAGGACGGAGACAAGAACGGCGACGAGGACGCGAAGGACGGCGAAGAGGACGGCGAAAAGAAAGAGGATGACAAGAAGGGGGAGGAAAAGGCCAAGGACGACAAGGCCGCGCCCAAGCCGGTTTCGGGCCGGCTGACGGAAGATCAGCTCGCGGAGATGAAGCGCATTCTGATGGAGAATGCGAAGAAGCGCGAGGAGGAGCGCAAGGCGCGCGAGGCGGAGGGAGGCGGCGAGGGGTCGGACGAGAAGAAGCCCAAAGTGGTGCCGCGGCGTGACGAAGTGATGCACGGGGAGCCGAAGGAGAGCCGGGCGCAGCTCGACGATCCGACGAGCCAGCCGGCGAGCCAGCCGACGACGGATGAAGCGGGGGACGCGGGCGAGGCGGAGCCGCAGGACCCAGCCGCCGGCGAAGCCGGGGCCGAGGAGGGTGAGGGGGCGCCGCCGACTCCGGTGCGTCGTTCGCGCGGCCGGTTTGGGGCGACGCGTCCGGACACGGCTGTGAACCCGGCGACCGGTCAGCCGATCACTCGGCCGCCGCATGAACCCGGCGCCGAAGCGTCGCCGACAGAAGCGGCCCCGCGCGATCCGAGCATCGACCGCCTTCGGCGTCGGGGCGGCGTGGCGGAGCCGGCAGAGCCGGCCGAGGGTGCATCCAGCGAAACACAACCCGGGGCGGACCTGGAGATGCCGCGCGTGCTGCTGCCGCCGTCGCTGCCCGACGGCAAGCACCCCTGGGACATGCCGGACGATTTCCGGCCGTACATCCTGAACTGGGAGAACACGACGCCGCGCGATCTGCTGGACGACTTTTCGCGGATGACGGGCCTGACAATCCTGGGGATCGACTCGGCCAAGGGCCAGCCGGTGAGCTATCGGGCGCTGGAGCCGATGAACTTCTGGGAGGCGCTGGGCGTCGTCAACAAGCTGATCGAGCCGAACCGGCTGATCCTGACGAGGCAGCATTTCGAGCTGACGAGCGGCGACGTGCGAGTGGGGATCGGGAACGAGCGGACGTACACCTCGCGGCCGGAGTTCGAGGCGGCGGGGCTGCGCGACCACGAATACGCGCTGGTGTTTTTCACGCCGCCGCTGAACGTCACGCCGGACGAGGTGGCGGGGTTCCTCAACTTCCTGCCGGATACGGTGCGGCTGGGCATGGCGGCGAAGGGGACGCTGCACGTCTCGGCGCGGGTGGACGAGATTCGCCGGCTGTTTCATCTGATCGACGTCAAGAGCGGGCTGGCAGACGCGGACCCGCGCGAGCTGCGCTGGATCGAGTTGAAGAATGCGGACGCGACGCAGATCGTGACGCTGGTGCAGCAGTTCGTGGAGATGAGCGGCGGGGGCGGCGGGCGCCCGACCGCGCCGCGCGGCACGAAAGGCGGCACAACCGGCGAAATCCTGCCGGGCTTTGACGAGGTGACGGTCAACGCGGACCCGGCGAGCAACACGCTGCTGGTCAAGGCGCTGCCGAAGAAGCTGGATGAGATCGAGGCGTTCGTGCGGCAGGTGGACGAGCGATCGGTGGTCAAGGAAGGCGAGCCGGTGATCATCCCGCTGCAGCATGCCAACGCGGATGAGCTGGTGAACACGCTGACGGCGGTGCTGAGCGGGTCTGCGCCGGCGGGGGGCACGGCGCCGGCGGCGCGGCGGGCGCGGCGCGGCGCAGCCGGGCAGTCGGGTGCGGGGGTGTCGAATGTGCAGATCGGCGCGGGCACGGAACTGCAGCTCATCCCGGAGTCGAACACGAACAGCGTGATCGTCATCGTCGGCGAGAAGGAACTGGAGCGGGTGCGGACGTTTGTGGACATCTTTGACGTGCCGGGGCCGAAGCCGTTGTTTGAGCGTGTGGCGCTGCAGCACACCAAGGTGGACGTGATTCAGCAGGTGTTGCAGGGGCTGACGGGCGCGCGGCCGGCGCGGCGCGGGGCGCCGACGGGGGACCAGGGGCTGATGATCTCGGCCGACGCGGCGTCCAATGTCATTTACCTGGCGGGCACCGAGATCGACGTGGCGACGGCGAAGGAGATCATCGCGCAGGCGGACGTGCCGGGTCAGGCTGAGGGGACGCACCTGGTGCTGCTGAAGAAGCAGACGCCCAGCGCGATGGCGAAGATTCTGAGCGACATGCACGCCGACCCGACGGGGGGTCGGCGCGGTCGCGGCGCGGCGGCGGCCGGGGCGGGCGGGCCACGCTTCATCGGAGACGACGCGAGCAACCTGCTCGTCGTCATCTGCGCCGAAAGCGACTGGGAGAGCATCAACTCGCTGATCGGGCAACTGGACGTGGGCGCGCAGGACATGCAGGTGACGCGGACGTTCAAGATCCAGCGCGCCGACATTGACCAGGTCGCGGACATGCTCAACCGGATGTTCGGCGGCGGCGGTCCGCAGCCGGCGCGGCGCGGGCGGCCGGCGGCGGGCGGGACCGGCGATCTGCTGATAATCCCGGACGTGGTGGGCAAGCAGTTGTTCGTCCGCGCGGACGAGGAGACGCTGGCGGAGATCGCCTCGACGATTGAGCAGCTCGAAGCGGCGGCGGGCCAGGGTGAGATGCAGCGGCGGAAGTTCGACCTGGCTTACGCGGACCCGCAGGAAATGCTCAAGGCGATCACGACGTTTTTCGGGCGCGGGGCCGTGCCGGGTCGGCGCGGCGCGGCCGCGGCGGCGGCAGGCGACGAGCCGAAGTTCGTGGTGATGGGGCGGTCGCTGGTGGTGGACGCGCTGCCCGAGGACCTGGAGAGCATCGCGGAGTTGGTGGCGTCGCTCGATACGCAGAACCAGGACGGGACGGAGATTCGGGCGTTCGAGCTGCCGGATGCGGACCTGGCGGACGTTGTGCGCAACCTCGACCAGATGTTCAAGCAGGCGGGTGCGCGCGGTGCGGCCGGGGCGCGGCCGGGGCCGCAGTTCATCGCGAACAGCGGCGCGAAAAAGGTGATTGTCACGGCGGACCCGGCGGACTTTCCGCGCATCGAGCAGGCGATCGAGCATCTGCGCGGCGAGGGGTCGGGGATGACGTATCGGGAGTTTACGCTCAAGTACGCGGCGGTGGAGGAGATTCAGCCGCTGGTGCAGAAGCTGTTGACGACGAAGGCGGGGGAGAGCGAGGCCGGTGGGCGCGGGGCGAAAGCGACGAAGGTGAGCGTCGAGGCGGACGGGCGGACGAAGACGCTGTTCGTGGCGGCGCCGGGTGAGGTCGTGGCATACGCGGAGGAGCTGGTCGCGGCGCTGGATTCGCCGCAGCCGGAAGACGTGGAGGAGATGATCGTCCGGACGGTGCAGCTCCAGAAGGCGGAGGTGGAGCAGCTCATCGAGTCGCTGCAGAAGATGATGACGGGCAGCGCGGAGGCGCCGGCGGCGCGGGCATCGCAGCGGACGGGGCAGCGGTCGTTCCAGGCGCGGCTGAGCGGGCAGCTCAAGGGCAACGTGTCGATGGTGCCGGCGCCGGGGGCGCGGGCGGTGATTCTGCGCGGCATCCGGTCGGACGTGGACCAGGTGGAGACGCTGATCCGGACGATTGATGATTCGAGCCTGTCGGGGAAGAAGGTGGCGCGGAGCTACGCCAACATGAACGTCGACGACGTCGATGAGCTGGCGGACACGATCATGGCGATCGTCGAGCCGGGCAAGGCGGGGGCGAAGAAGGGCGACGAGGCGCTGCTCGATTTCGGCCCGCGGATCGGCAAGGACGTGATCATCAAGACGGATTATTACGCCAACTCGATGCTGGTGTTCGCCACGCCGGAGAAGCAGGCGGAGATCGAGGAGCTGATCGAGGCGATTGTCGAGCCGGTGGCGGAAACCGCGGGATCGGGGGCGTTCGGCGGCGGATGGGAAATGGTGGAGGTCGCCAAGGGGGATCCGTACGACGTTGTTGAGGTGGCCGAGAAGATGCTCGACAAGGTTTTCACCGGCAAGCGAAAGCCGAAACTGGAGCCGATTGCGGGATCGAATTTTATCTCCGTCCAATGCCAACCCGACGAGATGGCGGAGGTCGTCAAGCTGATTGCATTGGCGGATGGGCAGTCCAAGCCAAAACGTGATTCCTT
>CAZNDQ010000300.1:0-3537 GCA_964571825.1 uncultured Planctomycetales bacterium
AGGCGCAGCAGCGATTTAACATAATAGACAGCAATCGATCCCGCCTTCGCTCCACGCGCCGCGTCAGCTGCCCGCGGGATCGAGAAATTCGAAACGAAAACAATGGCGAGTACGGTCGCGACTCCAGATAACCGGCGCGCGGCCCGCTGCCATACCTCTCGCGCCTCCGGACATTTTGACCGCTCGGCCGCGATGTCATTGAGCACGAATTCCGGATCGAGTCCGAGCAGCTCGGCGACGCGAATGGCGACCGGCTCGTCAAAGTGCCCCTTGTCGTTGCGGTAGCGGCTCACAGCGACGGTCGTCACGCGCAGGACCTTGGCGAGCCTGTAGTCGGATGCGGGCTTTCCTCCCGCCGCGCATGCGACGGACAAGCGGTCCAGGTATTCAGACGCTTTCATGGGAGTCTCCTCTCGGGGTTGGATCCGGGGAGGGCGACGGCGGATCTGACGCCTGCAATGGGCGCCAGTAGAGACACGGCAGCGGCAAACTTACAGTGGACCAGCAACATTCCAACACCCTCCCAGGGTAGCGCCGTCAATTATACGTCACACCTCCTCTAATCATCAAGCGCTACGTTACCTGTTGACAGTTACGAGGGGTCTAGGTAGTTTCTGATCCCGGGCCCCTCCGTACGTGGCAGCGCGTAAGGAGGGAGCCTATGCCTCCCAGGGCATTCGGGACGGCTGGCGCAAGCCAGCCTCCCATCTCCTGAGAGGCCTACCTGGGAGGAAAAATGGTCAAGAACAATCCCATCGGCCGGGGCTCGGCCGGACCCGGCAGCAATCCGTCCACCGACATCCGGGAGTGCAGAGCATGAACGCGCTCGCCGCGTGTCTGTCGATCTCCCTGCACCTCATGTCGCTGCATTTCGGCGGCGGCGATTACAACGAGCGCAACTACGGCGCCGGCCTCAACTGCAACAAATTCCACGCCGGGGCCTTCCGCAACAGCCTGGGGCGGATCAGCACTTATGCGGGCAAGAGCCACACGTGGTGCCGCGGGCGCATCTGCGCGGGCGGTGCGCTGCTCTTCGTGACGGGCTATGAGATCGAGCCCGTGATCGCGCCGGTGCCGATCGTGTCCGTCGGCGACGCCTGGCGCCTCAATATCATCGCCCTGCCAAGCGTTGCCGGGTTTACCGGCTTCGTCGGGTTCGGGCTCGAGGTGCCGGTCCGGATTGGAGGTGCGATGTGAGCATAGTCGAGATCCAGCGTGAGGAGATCCGTAGCGCCCTCCTGGGCGAGCCGCTCGGGTACATAGCACTGCTGGACGTGTGCGAGTCGATCATCGATACCCAGATGCTCATGGCGCGGATACGGGAGATGAAAGAGGCGGGCGAGATTCGCCGCGATCACGACGGGCGCTACCACCTGGCGACGGACGCAGAGCCCGAGCCGGTCCCGAAGCGGCGAGGGCGCCCGCCGAAGGCCCCCGCGTCCCAGGGCGGTGATGAGCCGCCGACACCCAAGAGGCGCGGAAGACCGCCGAAGGCGGCGCGGAAGAAGGCCGCGGCCGCAGCTGCGCCGAAGACCATGTCGCGACCGAAGGCGCGCACCGATGAGCACGCGCGCCCGGCGGCCGCGGCGGCGGTTCCGGGCCGGTCGGTCGATGCAGCGCTCGCGGCGGCGGCCGCGAGCGCCCAAGCCGCTCTCGACGAGTACGTCTGGAGCGTCGGAGACCGCGACATCCTCGATGCCCTGCAGAGCGCCCGCGACGCAGCCCGCGACGCCCTCGAGCGCTACCGACGTGGGGGCACGTCATGAAGCTCTACCGAGTCCTGAACACCCTCGCCATCGGCGAGCCGCGCGAGGCGCGGCTCTGGATCGAGTTCGGTGTTCCCGTAACGATAGGGCCAACGGCGTGCGCGACCTTCGAGATCGTCGAAGGTGACGCCGACCCGATGCTCCATGTCCGCATTACCCAGCGCACCGTGCGCGAGCCGCGTGATGCGTGGCTTACCGCCGATCTCTGCCAACAGATGCCGCTGTATGAGGACCTCGTCGCGATACCCCGCGCACTGTCTCACACCCCGCTCGGGCGTCGCGATCGCATCCTGATCGATTTTCACCGGCGCGAGGCGCGCCGCAACATCCTGTACTGAGTTGTCACCCTGGGAGGAATGACCATGCACGACAGAGCTGTATTCGATCGATACCTCACCATCGCCGAGGAGCGTCAGCTCCTCGCAACGGTCGCCGGCCGCGCCGGTGTCTATGCCGCGCGCGATCACGCCTGGATGCGTCTGCTGCGCCATACCGGGATCCGTGTAGGGTCCGCCGCGCGGCTGACATGCGCCGATGTGCGCGAGGCGCTGCGCTCGGGCTATCTCTACGTCCGCCCGATCAAGCGCTCCCCTGGTGGGCGCATCTACCTCAACCGCCGTGCGCGCCAGTCGCTCACCGACCTGTTGCGGGTGCGCCGAGAGATGGGGCACGGCGAGCAGCCGGAGGCGCCGCTGATCATGAGCCGCGAGCATGCCGGGATGAGCGTGCGCTCGTTCCAGCACCGGATGCGCTACTGGGTGCGCGAAGCGGGGCTGCAGGTCGATGCCTCGCCCCACTGGTGGCGTCACACGCTCGCGAAGCGGCTGATGCGACAGAGCACTGCAGCGGATCCACGAGGCATTGCTCAGCGCGCCCTGCTTCATGCTCATATCACGACGTCGGCCATCTACACCGGACCAGACAGGGAGGACTACGAGATGGCGATGGAGGAGGCGTCCTGAAGGACGCGCGCCACAGGAACCCAAGAAAAACACGGAGAAAAAACATGAACGAGATACAACATCTGCACATGCTGGCGGCCTGTATCGTGACGCTCGCCTACCTGATATCGGGCGGGTGCGCGCTCGCATGGACCGATAACCGCTGGTGGGGATCGATCGGCACCCTCTACGAGGGGCGCCTCAGCACGACCCTGTTTGCCATCATCGCCTGGCCGCTCGCCATTCCCATCGCGATCGCGGCCTATCACCGAGCCCGCCGCCCCAAGCGCCAGGCACGCCTGCTCTCGTTCGAGCAGGCGCGCCGGCGCCGCGCGATGGCGGGCTGCGCCCCGCGCTCTCGTTCCCGTAGCCTGCTCTGACGTGGCGGGTGCTCGGCGCTCCCGTTTACCGGAGATCCTGCGCCCGCGCCCGCCGTGCCAGTTCGTGCGCGGCTACCCGGGTCGCTGGACCAACCTCAGCAAGCGGATCAAGGAGGCAGGCCCGGAAGGGAAAGCGGCGCTGTGGGAAGAGATCAAGGAGAAAGCGCCTGGCCTCGCCGATCTGCTGAAGGATAAGCGGTTGTGGGAGCTCCAGCGCGCGTTCGACGGCGAGATCCATGTGGAGGAGTACCGTGAGCGACAGCGGTGAAATCACGCTGAAAGAGAAGATCCGCTGTCTGCAGCGCGAAATCGCGATGCGAAAACGCGTATATCCCCGCTGGGTGGAGTCAGGGCGTATGAGCTACGAGGACTCGCAGCGCGAGATCGAGACCATGCGCGCGATCCTGGGCGACTATCAGCGGGCGGATGCCGGCGCGAGGGCGGGGCAGA
>CAZNDQ010000300.1:3547-5657 GCA_964571825.1 uncultured Planctomycetales bacterium
GCGCCAAGAAGGGGGCGAGGGCGGGAGTGAGGGGGGGGAAGAGGGGTCGTGGGGGGAGGGGGACGTGAGTTAGGGGGTGGGATGATATGGAAGATTTAGCGTTGATCGTACTCGCCGTAGCGGCCGTCATTTGGGCCGTGACGATGCACAGGTAGAGGGAGGAGAAAGCATGAGCGGGGAAATTACCGACCCAGGGGCGTATAAAGCTCGCGTGCGCGAGGCGCTGGATGTGCTACAGAACTATGTCGGAGACGACGGAAAGATCAATGCGACCAAACTGACGCAAGAGATCAAGCGGCTCCATGCCGAGAACGCCACCCTCCTCGCCGAGCGGGACGCGCTGCAGGCGGAGGTGGATGAGTTGAAGGTCGTGGCGAAGTGCGCGAGCGAACAACAAGACAGCTTGTTCAGCGAAGCTCGCACACTCAACGAACGCGCCGACAAGCTGGAGGAGGCGTTGCGCCTGATCGAGTCAGCGAAGGACCGGGGATTTGGCATTGACTATGCACGAGGCGTGGCACAGAGCGCCCTCGGGAGCCGGGCTTGTAGGGTGGATGGGGAGGGAGAATGAAATTCAGACGTCAACGATGGAGCAACAAGGATAAGTATTTCGGCCCATTCACGATAGCTCCGAATAAGAGTTCGTGGTCTGTGATCCTTGATTCCGGCAATGATGACTACTTCGGTTGTCACCTTCGGGTTATGGCTCCTGGTTTCGCGATTTTGGTCGCGCTACCTCAGATCATTCGGCCTTGGAGGCAAGAGTATGAATGCGCTTCAAGAGAGTATGGGTTCTCCATTTTCGAAGGTCATTTAAGCCTTCGCTATGGAAGGCAGACAGACGATTCCAGCACAGAGCAGTCGTGGGGG
Source organism: uncultured Planctomycetales bacterium (assembly GCA_964571825.1). Lineage (GTDB taxonomy): Bacteria > Planctomycetota > Phycisphaerae > UBA1845 > CAZNDQ01. The sequence continues at coordinate 4,418 of CAZNDQ010000300.1, forward strand.
TGTTTCCTGCCGTGGACGCAATGGCGTTTTGTGCGGCAGAGCTGGTATGGGCTGAATGGCGAGCATATAGAAACGGTTTCCCCGCCAGATTTTAATAGGCAACGCGAGATCAGAGATTCAGCACCAAGAGCGTCATTCAAATTTCTAGACTTCGATGGAGAGGAAATTGAAGCGTCTACGTTTATCACAGAGCGTGAATGGCGCTTTGGAGAGGGGGGATTCAAATGGCTGTCTTTGTTCAGGAAGCCATATGTTCGCCGGTCTCTTGAAATAACATTTTCAAAGGAGGTTGGCCCGAGAAAAGGATCTTGGAAAGGCGGGACCATTGGACATGGTATCGACATGCTCCCCGGCGAACTTCACGAGGACGCGTTTCGCCGCTACTGCATAGAGCATGGCCTGACATTTGTTGAGCGAGACTGACATGACCGAATACGCAGAGCTGAGGGCGGCGCTCGCAGCGGGGCCAACGCCGGGACCTTGGGCATGGGGCGCTGACTCCCGCATCGCAACAGTGGCGCGCGTGTCCGACTACAGGATAGGGCCGGACCACGGAACGTCGTATGAGGCGCATTACGAATTTCACGCGCCCGATCACGTCGATGCCGCCTACGCCGCCGCCGCTCACCCCGCCACCATCGCCGCCCTCCTCGCCGAGCGGGACGCGCTGGCTGCAATGTCCGATGCGGCGCGCGATGTGATCGCCGAGCGCGCCCGGCAGATGAGCGTCGAGGGCTGGACCCCGGAACACGACGACGAGCATGCGGATGAATCCCTAGCCATCGCAGCGGTCTGCTACGTCCTGTTTGGGGATAGCCCAAATAGCCCAAATCACCCGCCCTCCGCATGGCCGTGGGCGGCCGAATGGTGGAAGCCGAAGGACCATCGCCGCAACCTCGTGCGTGCCACTGCGCTCTTAATCGCCGAACTGGAGCGCCGGGACCGGGCCGATGCGGCAATGGCCGAGAGGGAGGGGGACGGATGAGCGAGAGATTCTCTGACATCTCCTTCGTGTGCTGCCGTGGCCCCGTAGATACGGGCTACTGCGTCTGCACGCGGGACGAATCGACGCTGCGACGCTACGCCGCCGGAGAGACGCTACGCGCGATGACGCCCGATGAGCGCCAGTGGTGTATCGACGAGGCGGATCGTGCCGGAGAGGGATTTTACAAATCCGCGGAACTCTCCGCGATGGACGATCAGGAATTGGCCGGAGCCGTGCTCAACGCCTGGCATATGT
>CAZNDQ010000301.1:0-5559 GCA_964571825.1 uncultured Planctomycetales bacterium
ACGGCCAGACAGTGGCCAGTGACCAGTGGCCGGTGGCCAGTTGTGGAGTCGCGGAATACCGCGACGGAAGAAATGCGGAATGCGGAATGAAGGAGGACAACGTACGGTTGTTGGCGTGCTGGTCGCGGGTGAGGGGGAAGCGGCGGAGGGGCGGGGATCGGTCAGGGAGTTGCGCCAGGCGGTGAGGAGATCGTCTTCTGAGACGTGGAGCAGGGCGAGGATCTGGGCGTTGGTGGTGGCGGGGAGGAGTTCGATGAGCCTGGCGCGGCCCCAGCGCCGGTCGATGTAGCGCACGAGTGATCCGCTGATGCCATAGCGATGTTCGCCGGACCAGGCGTCGGCGAGGCGAGCGGGGGCCCGGCCGTCGGCGACCGCCTCGCCGAGGCGCGACATCCGCTCGGGCGTGAGCTGGTCGGCGGCGAATATGGCGAGGCCCTCGACGAACCAGCCGACGTCGTCCATGCCGTCGAACTCATGGCTGGGGTTGTGCTGGCCGTGGAAGACGTGGACGAGTTCGTGGGTGAAGATCTCGTGGATGTGGTGCGGCGTGGGCTCGTGCTCGCAGGCGTCGGTGGACCAGGCGTCGGGCGCGAGGGCGACCATCAGCGAGGAGACGCCCATGGCGACCATCCAGCACTCGGTGCTCTCCATCTGCCAGCGCTGGCGGGCGAAGGCGGAAAAGGCGGCGCGGTCGGGCAGGAACTTCACGTCGAAGGGGCGGGGGAACGGCTTGCCAAAGAAACGCTCGACCTGGGCGCGGGCGGCCGCGAGATACTGGTCGGGCGTGCGGGCGCCGGAAGGGGCGAACGCGGGCGAGGGGTCGGGGGCGCGCGGCGGGGCAGCGGCAGGCGGCTGGTCCTGGGCAGCGGCGCGGGGGGCAGTCGGCAGGCCGATCAGTGCGGCGAAGGCGAGAGTCAGAGCGGCCGTGCGGAGAGCGCGTGGGCTGGTCATCGGTCGTGTCCTTGTGATGAAGGTTCGATGAGGGGGATTCGTCCGGTGCGTGCGGATATTCTTCGTGGCGGCGCGGACGGGACGGGGGACCGTGGGCGGCGGGCGTTGAGACGGATCAGAAGTTGGCGAAGATCCAGTCGAGCACGTCTTCGTCGAGGATGCCCATCGCCATGAGCTTCTCGCGCTTCTGGTCGTCGGTGAGGGCGGGGTCGTTCATGATCGCTTCGATGTCGGTGACGTGAATCTGCTCGCCGGCGACGTCGCGCAGCTCGTTGGGGAAGGACTCGGGGTTTCCGCAGCCGGCGAAGGCGAGGGCGGCGACGAGCAGCAGCAGCCGCAGCGTGCTACGCACTTTGTCGAACCACGGCTCCATGCCTGCTCCCATCGGCCGGTGAGTCGGCCCGCTGCGTATCGACCGGCCGCGCCGGCCGGGCTACGATGATTATCGGCCGCCCGCGCCTGTGTGGCCAGCGTCCGACAGATTCTACCCGCACCGCGGTGTCTCTCCAGTGCGGGGCGGGTCAAGGGGGGCCGGTGCGGGTGGCGATATAGAGGAGATCGTCCGGCCGGTCGGGGCCGTCCACGCGATGATGATCCCGGTTTTTGCCGTCGCGGTGCGGTCTGCGGTCGCCCGCGCGGTGAAAGGAACGACGCCATGACGGATAGCGCACGCATCAATCGGATCGGGCTGCTGACGGGCGGGGGCGACTGCCCGGGGCTGAACGCGGTGATCCGCGCCGTGGCGAAGAAGGCGATCCTCGAACACGGGATCGAGGTGTGGGGGATCGAGGATGCGTTCCTCGGGCTGATCGAGGGGCGTGCGCACCGGATGACCAGCCGCGAGGCGAGCAACATCCTGACGCGCGGGGGGACGATTCTGGGGACGACAAACCGCGTCGACCCGAAGCGCTATCAGACGGGCACGGGCGCGGATGGCAAGCCGGTATTCAGCGACATGACGCGGCAGTGCCTGGACAACATCCGCAAGTGGGAGCTGGACGCGCTGGTGTGCATCGGCGGCGACGGGACCATGAGCGGGCTGCTCAACTTCGTCGAGCACGGCATACGGTGCATCGGCGTGCCGAAGACGATCGACAACGACCTGATGGGGACGGACTTCACGTTCGGGGTCCAGACGGCGGTGGAGATTGGCACGGAGGCGCTGGACCGGATTCACACGACGGCTGCGTCGCACCAGCGGGGGATGATCGTCGAGTTGATGGGGCGGAACGCGGGGTGGCTGACGCTGCACGCGGGGATCGCGGGCGGGGCGGACATCGTGCTGATCCCGGAGATTCCGTATGACATCGAGGCGGTGGCGGAGCACTGTCTGATGCGGCGGAAGTTCGGCAAGGCGTTCACGATCATTGCGGTGGCGGAGGGGGCGCGGCCGGCGGGGGGCAAGATGGTGGTCGATCGCGTCGATGAGGGCTCGCCCGACCCGATCCGGCTGGGCGGGGTTTCGCGGCTGCTGCGAATGCAGATCGAGGAGCGGACGGGGCTGGAGTGCCGGGAGACGATCCTCGGGCACGTTCAGCGCGGGGGGACGCCGTGCGGGTTTGACCGGGTGCTGGCGACGCGGTTCGGGTGCGCGGCGGTCGATCTGCTGGTGCAGCGGAGGTGGAACCATCTGGTGGCGCTGCAGGAGGGGCAGATCACGAGCGTGCCGATCGCGGAGGTGGCGGGTCGGCAGCGGCTGGTGCCGCTGGACCACCCGCTGATTGCGGCGACCCGGGCGCTGGGGAACAGTATGGGCGACCAGGCGTCGGCGTGTTTCGTGCCGGAGCCGGCGACGACGCATTCGTAGCGAATTGGGGGCGCATGAGGGGTGCGGTGGGGCGAGAGGTCGTTTTCGCAACTGCAAAAATCTTCCTTGTGTATCCGATTGTTTCCGCTAAACTGCCTGCCCCAAACAGCTTGGAAGCGCTGGGGTAAGGACTTGCGTCCGGGTGGGCGCGGCCGGCCCCGGCAATCCTAACCATTGTATTCTGGGGAACTTAGGAGCCCGCCGGCCGGCGGCGACCGGCCGGTCCGCGGGCGGAAGGCGGAATCGCAACGCGCCGCGAGGTGCGACGAAGCTCGGGTGCGGCGCGGGTGGACGGCTTTGCGGCATGCGCCCGATCACCTCTGGAGGACACGATTGTGACTGAGTTCAAGCGACGTTGGATGCTGACGCTCGGAGTGGCGCTGGTGGTCTGCGGTGTGTTGGCGGCGTGGGGGTCGCCGGTGCTGGCGCAGGAGATGTCGGCGGACACGGTGACGGCGCCGGCCGCGGCGGGCCACGCCCGCTCGCTGGCGGACATCCCGTCGGTGTGGTGGATCGCGCCGATCGGGGCGCTGCTGGCGCTGGTGTTCGCGTGGATCTTCTATCACAAGATGCTGGCCTCGGACGAGGGCGACGAGAACATGAAGCTGATCTCGTCGTACGTGCGCGAGGGGGCGCTGGCGTACCTGCGCCAGCAGTACAAGGTTGTGGCGATCTTTTTCGTTTGCGTTTCGGCGATCCTGGCGTGGATGGCGTTCGGCCTGCACGTGCAGCATCAGATCGTTTTTCTGGCGTTTCTCACGGGGGGGTTTTTCAGCGGTCTGTGCGGGTGGCTGGGGATGAACACGGCGACGCGGGCGTCGCACCGGACGACGGCCGGGGCGCGGAAGTCGCTGAACGACGGGCTGGTGGTGGCGTTCCGCAGCGGGGCGGTGATGGGGCTGGTCGTCGTCGGGTTCGGGCTGATCGACATCGTGCTGTGGTTCCTCGTGCTGTACTCGGGCATCCTGCCGTTTGAATTCACGCAGAACATGACGCTGAACGACATCACGGTGGTGATGCTGACGTTCGGCATGGGGGCGAGTTCGCAGGCGCTGTTCGCGCGCGTCGGGGGCGGCATCTACACGAAAGCGGCGGACGTCGGGGCGGACCTGGTGGGCAAGGTGGAAGCGGGGATTCCGGAGGATGACCCGCGTAATCCGGCGACGATCGCGGACAACGTGGGCGACAACGTCGGCGACGTGGCGGGCATGGGCGCCGACCTGTACGAGTCGTACTGCGGCTCGATCCTGGCGACGGCGGCGCTGGGGGTGGCGGCGGCCAGCGCGCTCTACGGCGGCGAGACGGCAGGCTTTGCCGCGGCGATCAAGCTGCTGGCCACGCCGATGGCGCTGGCGGGGATCGGCATCATCCTCTCGATCGTCGGCATCTACATGGTGCGGACGAAAGAGGACGCGACGATGGGTCACCTGCTGAACGCGCTGCGCGTCGGGATTTACGGCAGCAGCGTGCTGATTGCCGTTGCGGCGGCCGTCGTCTGCAACGTGCTGCTCAAAGACATCACCGGCGTCAGCCCGTGGGGGATGTGGGGAGCGATCATGGCGGGTCTGGTCGCGGGCAACATCATCGGATTCGCGACCGAGTATTACACGAGCTACGAGTTCAAGCCGACGCAGCAGATCAGCGAGCAGGCCGTGACCGGGCCCGCCACCGTGATCATTGCGGGCATCGCAGCAGGGATGAAGAGCACGTGGGCGTCGCTGGGCACGATCATCGTGGCGATCCTGGTGGCGTTCATCTCGGCAGGCGGGGCGACGGAGTTTCTGCTGGGGCTGTACGGCGTGGGGATCGCGGCGGTGGGCATGCTGGCGACGCTGGGGATAACGCTGGCGACGGATGCGTACGGGCCGATCGCGGACAACGCGGGCGGCAACGCGGAGATGACGGGGCAGAAGCCGGAGGTGCGGCACCGGACGGACGCGCTGGACTCGCTGGGCAACACGACGGCGGCGACGGGCAAGGGGTTCGCGATCGGGTCGGCGGCGCTGACGGCGCTGGCGCTGCTCGCGGCGTACGTGGAGGAAGTGCGGATCGGTCAGGTGCGCGAGGCGCGGGCGCAGATCATGCACGTGGAGAGCGCCGCGCCCGATGCGAATGTGGGGACGTATTACGGGCACGGCAAGATCGCGGTGCGCACCGGCCCGGGCACCACGGATGCCGATTTCAGTTGCCTGATGATTCTCGAGCCGCATCCGATTCCGGAGGAACTGAAACCCGGCACGAAGCTGACGAACATTTCGGCCCCGGACGAAGAGCACGTGCGTGAGGCGACGTTCGACGGCCACACGCTGCGGCTGGTCGCGGCGCGGCATGCGACGCTGCAGCAGTACATGTCGTTCTATGACGTGACGCTGATGAATCCGAAGACGCTGTGCGGGCTGTTCAGCGGCGTGCTGCTGGTATTCCTGTTCTGCGCGATGACGATGCAGGCGGTGGGTCGCGCGGCGTTCCGGATGATGCTGGAATGCCGCAACCAGTTCGAGAAGATGCGGGCGTATCTGCGGGATCAGGGCAAGGATGAGGCGGCCGCGCGCAACCCGGACAACTGGCCGCGGAAGCAGATCGAATACAAGGGCGAGAAGCTGCCGGACTACGCGACGGCGGTGGCCATCTCGACCAAGGGCGCGCAGCGCGAGATGATCATCCCGTCGCTGCTGGCGATCATCGTGCCGGTGGTGGTGGGGCTGATCTTCGACGTGGCGGGCGTGATGGGGCTGCTGGCGGGCGGCCTGACGAGCGGTTTCGCGGTGGCGATCTTCATGGCCAACGCGGGCGGCGCGTGG
>CAZNDQ010000302.1:0-5551 GCA_964571825.1 uncultured Planctomycetales bacterium
CCGGCTCGCCTCTTCGGTCGCCACCGGCGACCTCCGGCCTCCATGCCGGGCGAGCTGCGTCGCTGCGCTCCCTCAGTCGTTCGCATCGTGCTCACTCGTTCGAGCCCCGGCTCGCCTGTTCGGTCGCCCGCCAAATCAGGTGAGCAGGAGAGCAGTCGGCCGTGCTGCGCGGGCCGACGGCGACCTCCGGCATTCATGCTCCATTGACGCAAGACGAACGCTTCGCGTTTGGGAGCGGCGACGCGCTGTCTTGCGTCAAGGACTGGCGCGGGCGAGGCGCTGCGTTCAGCCCGGACCCCAAGCAGAACGGGGGCTGGGTGCAGGCCGGAGCGGCAGGATTCTCGGACGTTGTGGGTAAAAGGGCGTAGAATTCTCATTGCAATGGACCGGGCGAGGAGATAGCATTCCGTTAATCGGGCCATCCCATCGACCGTTCCCGCAATTTTGGGATGCGGGGAGGAGTATCGAATCTGAGCCGTTCGTAGGGGGCTCCTTTTTCCGTGCGGTTACCGCGGCGCGCCAAGTGCGCGCGCCGCCCATAATTTGTGTTGAGCGTGAGGCGTAGTTCGAGCCGGTGTGCGGCGGTCGCGCAGGTCGAGCGCTTCATGAAACTGAATGGGAGGATGGAAAGTGAGCATGGCAGTTTGCAGGTTGATGATGGCCGCCGCGGCGGTGGTCCTTGGCGCGGCCGGGACGGCGCGGGCGGAGCTGGTTGTCAACGGAGGGTTCGAGACGGGCGATTTGACCGGGTGGACATTGGAGTTGAATTCACCGTCGTTCTCCGGGATTACCGGTCCGGGTCGCAACGGCGGCGTATGCTTCGCGTTCGACTCGACCGGATTCGACATCTATGACGACCTGTTTCAGACTGTGCCGACGTCGGCCGGGCAGAGTTATGCGCTTGAATTCTGGCTCAACGACATCGGCAGGCCGTTTTTCGATGCCATACAGGTGCTGTGGGAGGGCTCGGTGATATTCGAATTGGCGCCGGTGAATGACCCGGGCAGCGGCTTCCACCTGTATACATTTCCGGTGATGGCGTCCGGTTCCGGTTCTGAGCTGCGCATTCGCGGCTATGACAGTACAGACCAATTCCTGATCGACGACGTCAGCGTGACGGTGGTGCCGGAGCCGGGGACGGCGGCGCTGGTGGGCGCGGGGGCGCTGGCACTCGTGCGTCGACGGCAGGCGTAGGATGAATGGCAAGCCGAAATGCGAAATGCGGAATGCGGAATGCGGAATAGGGAAGGACGACGCGCGGTTTGTGGCGTGCTGGGCGGACAGTGCGATTCGAGATTCTTCGCTGGCGCTCAGAATGACGGCGAATCGCTCGGAATGACAGAAGAAATGCGAAATGCGGAATGAGCCGATGTCGGATGTTAGATGTGGGATGTGGGATGTGCCGGCGTGCTGAGCGCGGATGGTGATCGAGCGCGGCGCGAGGCCTATCGCCGCGCGGCATGACGGTTCGTGTTGATTCGTTTGTTGCGAGGAGATTGAAGCATGCAGTTGAAACGCCTGCCGCGCTCGAAGCGGACCTTGATCCCGGTGGTCGCGGCACTGGGGATCCTGATTTTGACGTCGGGGCGGTCGCAGGCGGCGATCATCACGCCGGCGGGTTTGAATCCGGGGGACGAGTTCCGCCTGGCGTTCGTCTCGAGCACGATGCCGGGCCTGGTGTCGTCGGACATCGCGGATTACGACGCGCACATACAGGGGCTGGCCGGTGCGGCGGGGCTGGACACGTATGGCGGCGGGGCCGTCGCCTGGCAGGTGATCGGCTCGACGGCGACGGTCAATGCGAACGACGCGGGCCGACTGCCGGCCAGTGAGACCGTGCCGATCTACCTGGTGTCGGGCGGGGTGCTGGTGGACGGCGGCGGCGCCGACCTGTGGGACGGTTCGATCGATGCGGCGTTCAACGTCACCGAGACGGGAGAGGTGCTGCTGATCACTGAACAGGTCGCCACGGGAACGTTCCCAGACGGCTCAGCCGCAGACGATCCGCTGGGCCTGAGCGATCTGGCGGTCGGATTCACGTCGGCGACGGATTCGAGCTGGGTCTATTTCACAGAGAACGGCATCGCGGGCAAGCGGCTCTACGGCGTCTCGCAGGTGCTGACGGTTGTTCCTGAGCCCGGCACCCTGGCGCTGGTTGGATTCGGCGCGCTGGGGCTCACCGGTCGGCGCCGGCGGGCGTAGGGGCCGGGGAAGTTACGAAGTTACGAAGTCAAGAAGGGCACGAAGGGGACGAGCTCCGGAGTACCGGGGCGGGGAAGGCAGCGGTTTCAGATCTGAGATTTGGACGAGATGCGGACCTCAACGCCGAAGAGGCGTAAATCGCTTTCCCTATTGCGGGGCGCTATCTGAGTCTGGAAGCGCAGTCCTCGAACAGGACTCGACAACGGCTCAGCAGACCGCATTTCCGGCTTTTCAGCCTGAATTCAGCGAACTTTCAGTATGCCGGTTGATAATCAATGTCAGAGAACGCGGATGGGGGTCTGTCTGCGCTGGAATGCTCGAATTCCGGCGCAACCTGTCGCAATCCTCAGTGGAGTACGCCCATCATGTTACAAACCTCGTCATTTGCACACGGTCAGGTTGTTGTGAAGTGCCGCAATTATGCGATCGCTGTGGCGATTGCCGGATTGGTGGTGGGTGCGGGTTGCGATTCGCCCGTGGTCATCGCACCCGCGGACCTGACCGTCGAATGTGATGGACTGGGCAACCAGGCTGAGCTGGCCGCATGGCTTGACAGTGCGACGTTTGTCGAGGGCTGCGGTGGGACCGAATTGACGAACGACTTTGCGGCGCTCGTTGCGGACTGCGGCGCAGCCGGCGCCGTCACGGTGACCTGGACCGCGACGGATGACTGCGACAATACGGCAACCGCATCGGCGACGTTCACCATCGCCGATACGCTTGCGCCCGAGTTGGAAGTGCCAGAGCCGATCGCCGTGACGTGCGGCGAGGCGGGGGCCGCGGAGGCGCTGACGGACTGGCTCGACGCGGCGACTTCATCCGATCTCTGCGGAGATTCGACGATCACCCATTCGCGTTCGCCGGCGCCGGGCGCCTGCACAGCGACGATCACATGGACGGCAGCGGACGAGTGCGGCAATATGACCAGCCTTTCCTCCACCTATACAACCAACGGCGACACCACGGATCCAACGATGACTCTGGTCGGTGATGACGAGATCACCATCGAATGCGGCGCTGAATTTCAAGACCCCGGCGTCGACATCAGCGACGACTGCGACGTGCTGATTCAGCCCGTCCTGACCGGCGAAGTGGATGTGCACACGCCGGGCATGTACGAGGTGACCTACGAGTCGATCGATGCCTGCGGGAACACCGGCCCGACGCTGAGTCGTACGGTGACTGTCGTCGATACGACTCCTCCAGAGATCACGATGCTCGCCACGCCGCAGTTGTGGCCGCCGAATCACGAATTGCATACGCTGACGCTGGCAGACCTGATTACCGTGACCGACTCCTGTGAAGGCGATCTCGATCCGAACAAATTCGGGACGATTCTGGACATATACAGCGATGAACCGGAAAACGCCAACGGGGACGGCAACACGACCGGTGACATCGTGATCGTGGACAATCACACATTCCACGTGCGCGCAGAACGGCAGGGCGGCTCGAACGGTCGCGTGTACGGCATCCACTTCGAAGTGACCGATTCCTCCGGTAACACGGCCGAAGGGACGGCCTTCTTGCATGTCCCGCATGACCAATCAGGCGCGGAAGCCGTCGACGACGGCCCCGACGCGGGGTACACGGTGTTTCCGTAGCAGACACGTTCATGCCGCGCTGCCCGTGCAAGTCGGTCTGGACGCGCGACGCGATCAGCATGACCCGCCAGCGGTTCGACGCGCTATGGATCCGGCAAACCGGCGATGCTTACGCCGGCAGTGCGGGGCGGGGGGGTTTTTCGATTTCGGTGATCATGCGGCCGCGGCGCCAGACGCGGACGGTGCCGTCGGACTGGCTGATGGTGACGGCAATGCAGGGGGCGGAGGCGGTGATGGCGGCGGCGGCGGCGTGTCGCGCACCGAGGCCCTGTGGCAGCGGGTCGCCGGCGAGGGCGGGGCGGAGCATGGTGCCGGCGGAGACGATGGCGCCGTTGCCCTTGATGACGAACGCGCCGTCGACGGAGGAAAATTCCTTGACGGTCTCGCGCATGGCCGCGTCGAGAATGTTCCTTTCCCGTTCCGGATATCCTTTGAATGGATTAATAATCGTCTGGGTGCAGTATTTTTCCAGTTCGCGGTAGTTGCCGAGGACGAAGAGGGCGCCGACGGGTCGGCTTTCGCGGCCCTGGTGGGCGAGTTCGAGAGCGATGGAGAGGACGCGCTCGAAGACGACGCGGCGGACGTGCTCGGTGAGTTTGGGCTGATCGACGGTGCGGAACATCTCGTACTCGGCGCCGAGGCGCATGATGACGACGGTGTCGCAGGGGGCGTGGGGGGGCCCGACGAGGAAGACGAACGTTTCGCCGGGGGCGACGAGGCGGCGGGAGAAGCCGATGAGCGTGGCGACCTTGATCTGGTCCATGCGGGCGAGGTCGAAGTCGGGGACGAGCAGGGTTTTTTCGGTGTGGCGGGCGGCCGCGCGCTCGTCGTCGGCGTCGCGGGCGATGAGAATGAGCTTCGTCTGGCCGGGAAGGCGGGCGGCGAGGTCGGCGGGATCGGGGACGGCGTCGACGTGGGCGAGGATGGCGGCGGCGCTGTTTTCGGCGGCGACGAGGAGTGCGGCGTCGACGATGCTGCGGCTGAAGTCGGAGTCCGCGTTGGTCAGCAAGGCCGCTCCCGCAATTCGTTGTTGCCGAGCGCGGCGGGACTATACTGGCCGCGCGCATGGGTCACAACACACGGTACATATCGGCGATTGTGGGGGCGATGGTTGTGGCGGCGGGGGCGTGCGGGTGCGCGCATCGGGGGGTGGTGGGGCCGCCGCCGCGGCAGGACCTGGCAGCGGATGATCTGATCGGGGCGGACCCGCCGCGGTTGGCAGCGAAGCAGATGGGGCAGCTCAGCGGGCTGGTGCGGGATGCGGTGCGCGCGGGCCGCGGCGTGCGGGCGGAGGAGGTGGCGGCGTTGCTGCCGGCGGCGGTGCGCGAGGCGGAGTGTCAGGTGTATCTGACGGTGCGGCGCGAGGGGCGGGCGGTGGCGGAGGGCGCGGGGGATTGGGGGCGGATCGATCGGGCGTTTGCGGCGGCGGCGACGGGGTTGGTGGCGGCGGCCCGACGGGCAGGGGTGCGCGGCGCGGCGGTGGAGGGGTGCGGGGTCGAGTGCGAGGTGGTGGGGCCGGGGGAACGGGTGCCGCTGACGGGACTGGGGACGACGGCGTTCGAGGGGTACTTCGAGCCGGGGGTGCACGGGCTGGGGCTGGTGGAGGGTGAGCGGTGGCGGCAGTTGCGGCCGGGGCAGGTGGTAGAGACGGGGGTCGGCGGGGAGCGGGCGCCGGTGGCGGCGATGCTGGGGCGGTTGCTGGGGGAGCGGAAGAGGACGTGAAGGCGCGCGCCATGGGCGGCCCG
>CAZNDQ010000303.1:0-804 GCA_964571825.1 uncultured Planctomycetales bacterium
CGGCTGCGCGAGCAGGAGGTGCGGGGTCTGATCTTCGCCTATGACGAAGCGCAGAACATGGCAGACCGGCCCGAGCGCGAACAGTATCCGCTGGCGGTGCTCCTGGATGTGTTTCAATCCATCCAGCGACAGGGGATTCCGTTCATGCTGGTGCTGACGGGTCTGCCGACGCTGTTCCCGAAGCTCGTCGAAGCGCGGACGTTTGCGGAGCGGATGTTTCGCGTGGTGTTTCTCAAACGGCTCGACGCCGTTGCCTCGCGCGAGGCGATCACGCGTCCCATCGCGGACAAGAAGTGTCCTGTCCGTCTGAGTGAGAAGTCGATCGAGCAGATCATTCGTGATTCCGGCGGGTATCCATACTTCATCCAGTTCATCTGCCGCGAGGTTTACGACGCCTTCTTGCAGAAGCTGGCGGACGGCAAAGTGCCGCAGATTCCGCAGGCGGAGATCCTGCGCAAACTGGACACGGATTTCTTCGCCGGGCGGTGGGCGCGGGCGACCGACCGCCAGCGAGAACTGCTTCACGTAGTTGCCCTGCTGGAGCATGCCGACGACGAGTTCACGGTCCAGGAGGTGTGTGATCGCTCCAGGAAGGTGCTCAAACGTCCTTTTGGCGCCAGCCACGTGAGCCAGATGCTTGCGGCGTTGATCAGTGCCGGGCTGATCTACAAGAATCGGCACGGGAAATACTCGTTCGCCGTTCCGCTGTTCGGGAGCTTCATTCTGCGGCAGGGGGCAGCGGGCGAATCGGTCTAGCCCCGTGTCGCGCTGTGGCAGTCTGTGCTGCCAGATGGATCCACGAGC
>CAZNDQ010000303.1:814-5539 GCA_964571825.1 uncultured Planctomycetales bacterium
CCACCGCGCCCACTCCGAGACGATTTACGATGGACCCGGGTCATGTGGCATTGGTCTTCGGACTGGCGATGGCGGGGGTCGGCGTTGCGCTGTGCCTATGGGCGGCGCAGAAGTGGGTTCGTGCACGCGGCGCGGGCAATCTTGATGGTCGGCGGCTGCGCGCGGTGAACACGCTGATCGCGGGCGTATTGCTGCTGGTTGTCGGGGCGGCGAGTCTGTTCGCGGCCGGGCCGCAGCGGCTGCGGCAGCTTTCGCCGGTTCGACATCTGCCCTTGTCGTATCTGCTGGCGCGGGCGCAGGGCGGGCGCGAGAACGCGGCGGCGGAGTTGTATCGGCGGGCGATGAGCGGCGACCTGGACGCGGCGAGCCTGGCGCGGATCGTGCGGCTGGCGATGACGGCCGAGGAGGCAATGGACTGGGCATCGCTGCTGCGGGCGCTGACGACGGAAGACCGCATCGACGAGAGCGTTTTCGAGGCCCTCTGGGGCGAAGGCGCGTGGCTGCATCTGGACGTGCGACCGGCCGTGCGCGTGGGCGACGCGCTGCCGTGGCGGGTGCGCGCCGATGGGGCCATTCAGCGGGCGCCGGCGGCGGAGGTACGCGTCCGCGCACTGCAACTGCCGGGGCGTAGCAGTGCGGCGGGTCCGGCCGGGGAACCGCGGCCGCTGGCCGAACTGCTGCGCGGCACATGGCTGGGCGGGCGGATATCGACAGCGGACGTGGCACCGGGAGAGCAGGCGGTCGCGTGCGAGGTGGAGATCGTGCTGGAGCGGTCGGCGTTTCTCGGGGGCATCGTGCGGCCGGCGCAGAGATTCCGTCGAACGCTGGAGGATCGCGTGCGGCTGGTGCCGCGCGAGGCGGAAGATCCGCTGCACGCCGTCAGCGAGCCGGCAGCGGCGCAACTACGCGAACGGATCGCGGTGACGCGAAGCTACGCGGCGCGGCGGGATGACGGTCGGCCGTTGCTGGGCGTATCGCTGCGGGTGAGCGGTCCATGTCCGGCGCCGCTGGCGTGCGAGGTTCTGCTGCGCGGCGATTCGGGGGAGTTGGCACTCGGCCGGCTGACCTGCCCGCGCGGCGGGGAGGCGGCGTTTTCCGGCACGGCCGCGGCGCCTGATTCAGGCGGTCCGTGGCGATACGAACTGGTGCTGCGCGGCAGCGCCGACGCGGCGCGTGCGACGATCGACATGCTTGAATACTGGGCGGGTGAACTGAGTCTGGGGACGATCGAGTTCATGGCGCCGGTGGCGATGTCGCCGGCCGATGCACATCCACTCGAAACGGATGAGGCTGTCGAAACGCAAGAGGCCGAGACGGACTGATGCGGCGGTCAGGAGCGGCCGCGGGCCGCGTCGTTCAGTACGCGGGAAAGGTGGCCGTCGTGCGCTTGCAGGGCGGCATCCGCGTCGTCGCGCGTGCAGCCGCGCGCGTGCATGACGAGGGCGGTCTTGACGCGGCCGCCGGCGCGGTCGAGCAGGTCGGCCGCCTCGGCGCGTTCGAGGTGGGTTAGCTGGCATAGCGTGCGGATGGCGCGGTCGCGGAGTTTGGCGGAGCCGGCAGCGTTGAGATCGACCATGAGGTTTTGATAGACCTTGCCCAGCCGGACCATGGTCAGGGTGCTGATCGTGTTGAGGACGAGCTTGGTGGCGGTGCCGGCCTTCATGCGGGTGGAGCCGGTGAGCACCTCGGGGCCGGTGAGAACTCGGATGGAGATGTCGGCCTCGTCGGGGGCCTGTTCCGGCGGGACGCAGGCGAAGAAGATCGTGGCGGCACCGCACCGGCGAGCGGCCTGGAGGGCGCCGCGGACGAAGGGAGTGGTGCCGCCGCTGGCGATGCCGAAGACGGCATCGCGCGGACCGATCTGGTAGTCAGCGATCGCCGTTTCGGCGAGGTCAGTGCGATCTTCCGCACCCTCGCGGCTGCGGAACATGGCGTCGGGTCCGCCGGCGATGAGGCCGACAATCTGCGCGGGGTCGGTGAGGAAGGTGGATGGGCATTCAGCCGCGTCGAGGACGCCGAGTCGGCCGCTGGTGCCGGCGCCGACGTAGAAGAGTCGTCCGCCACGGGCAAGACGGTCGGCGATGCAATCGACGGCGCGGCAGATCTCGCTACGTGCAGCGGCGACGGCGGTGGGGACGGTGGCGTCCTCGGCGTTGATGAGGTCGAAGGCCTGTTCGACCGTCATGGCGTCGAGGCGGGCGGAACCGGGGTGGCGGGATTCGGTCAGCAGCCCGGAGCGGTCGGGCGGGAGTAACCTGGCATCGGCGGGGGTCGGGTTCATCGCGGCGATTGTACCGGCCGGCGGGGAGAGCACCTACGTTTTCAGGTGGGGTGGCCGGCTGGATCATTCGGCCGGCGCTTGCGATAAGGGTGCACGGGAACGAAGGTTGCGACGCAGGTGCTCTGCGGGCAACGGGGCGGGGCGCCCGGATATTCGCCCGGACCAGAAAAATCGGTTGCAAATCGGGGCGAGGCGTTCGATAATGCGCTGTTGGCAGCAGCGCGGGCTCCGTCGGGCACCACCCAGGGGGAAATTCACCCGCGTTGCGGGGCAGGACAAAGCGTAGTCGAAAACGAATAGCGACGATTCAGACGTCACCGGAAGTCGGTGCCTTCCCACCCTCAAAGTCCCGATCTCCCCCCAGATCGGGATATGGCACGGACCAGGTGACGTACCACGACCCCGGTTATCCCCCTACCGGGGTCTCTTTTTTCTCCGGGCGGGTGAAATCTTCAGGCGAGCGAGTCGGCCAGCGCGGTGAGCATGCGCGGATGCAGTTCCGGTGCGGCCGCGGCAAAGGGCAGGTCGTTGCCGTCGACGGTAATGAGATCGAGGGGGAACAGGTCTGAGCCGTCGTGTGCGGTGACCCGGCCACCGGCCTCGCGGACGATGAGCCATCCGGCGGCGATGTCCCAGACGTGGCAATCGAAAGCGTAAGCGCCGTCGAAGTAGCCGGCAGCGACATAGGCCAGGTGCAGGGCGACGGCCCCCTCGCTGCGGACCTTGACGTGGTCGAGCCATTCGCGGAGGGCGGGTCGGGTGGTCCGGCCGTGGTTGGAGGGGACGCCGATGATCGGTCCGTCGAGCTGCTCGCGGTGGACGAGTAGACGGTCGTCGGCGAGCCAGGCGCCGCCGCCGGCCGAGGCGCGGTAAAGGCGGTCGAGAAGCGGATCGAAGATGACGCCGACGACCGGCACGGAGCGGCGGAGCAGGGCGATGGAGGTGCAGAAGCAGGGAATGCCGCGGGCGAAGTTCCGCGTGCCGTCGATGGGGTCGATGACCCAGCAATACTCGGCGCCGGCGGCGGAGGCATGAGTGTGGGGGTTGATCAACGTTTCTTCGGCAAGGACGGCGTGCTCGGGGTAGCGGGCGGCAATGGCGGTGGTGATGGCCTCCTGCGCGGCGTGATCGGCTTCAGTGACGAGGGTGTGGTCTGGTTTGCGCCAGTGGCGCGCGGAGCCGAGAAAACGAAGCGTTACCTCACCGGCCGCGCGGGCAAACTCCGACGCCGCGCGGAGAAACGCCTGCAACTCCACCGAAGTTCGTTCCATACCTTATCTATCTTACGGTGAACCGGGAGGGTTGTCGCGGCGCGGCGAGTTGGCTCACCAGGAGTCGGCGAAGCGCTCCAGGTCGCGGACCATGCGTTGTGAACTGGCGAGCTGTTTTCCGCGGAGCAGGCGGTTGACGGAGTTGATGGTGGCGCGGGTGTCGGCGGCGTAGATCGAGGCGGAAAGGGTGCGGGCGATGGCGGCCTCGACCCAACCGGTTCCGGCGCTCAACTGGTATGCCGGGGGATGGACCATGCGGACGCCGTGTTCGTCCAGTTCGAGCAGGCCCCAGCGCGGGGGCAACTCGCGCCGGTCAATCAGCCTGGCCGGGGTAAGCAGCCAGTGCCAGTTGGCGACGGGGCGGGCGAGGCAGAGGGCGAACTTGCCGAGCGGCGGGTGCGCGCGATGGTGGGTGCGTCTTGTGCGCAGCGTGCCGGCGACGGCCCGCTCCTCGATCACGGCGCGCAACGGGTCCGGCTGAGCGGCGTCGCGCTGAAAGTCACTGCGCGAGGCCTTGCACTCGACGATGACGCTCTGCCAGTCGATGCGGCGCGACTTGAACGGCGGGCGAGCCCATGGTGCGGTCGGGAGGCGGCGGAAGTCACCGAGCGGTCGGCCGGCGGCGGCCGCATCGACGATGCCGATACCCGGCAGGCGGACTTCGGCGGCGACGGCGCGGAGACCCTGGTTCCAGAGCCACCAGCATGCGGCCTCTTTGAGGCGTTTGTGCAGGTCCGTTTCGCCCGGCACGGGCTCCCCCTTTCCGAGCGACGCACCGGCACAGTCAGTCGGACTGAAGCCGCGGCAGAATGCGCTGCGCCACTTCGTTCAGGTCGGCATCCTCGGCGAGATCATACCATGTGACGCCGGAAAAGCGGCGGTGCCAGGTGCGCTGGCTTTTGGCGAAACGGCGGGTGTTGATCTTGATTCGCTCGACGGCGTCGTCGAGGGAGAGGCGCCCGTCGAGGTGGTCGATCAGCTCGGCGTAGCCGAGGGCCTGGCGGGCCTGGGCGCTGAGGGGTTGCGGCTCGGCGAGCAGGCGGCGGACCTCGTCGAGCAGCCCTTCGTCCATCATCCGGCGGACGCGCTGGTTGATGCGGCGGTTCTGGTCGTCGCGCTGGCGGCGCAGGCCGAAGAAGCGGCAGTCGTAGGCGGGATGAGCGTGATCCCACT
>CAZNDQ010000304.1:0-796 GCA_964571825.1 uncultured Planctomycetales bacterium
GGCGCGAGGGTTGATCTTGCGCGCCGCGGCGTAAGCAGCCGCCGCTTCCTTGACCCGCTGCTGTTCTTTGTACAACTCTGCCAGGCGCAACCGCCCGCGGAAGAACGCCGGATTCTCCGCCAGCGTCTTCTCGAGCACCGCCGCGCCCTCGTCTGCCTGCCCGGCATCGGCGTACGCCTCTGCGAGCAACAGCGCGGCGTCCGGATAGCCTGGATACTCCTCGACGACACGGCGGAGCGGCGCGACAGCTTTTTCGGGCTCTCCCTGCTCGCTGTAGAGCCTGCCGAGCATCAACTCGACGTTAGGATCGAAGCCGGTGCCCTCGCGGCTCTTCTCGAGCGCGGCGATGGCGAGCTCGGCATAGCGGTCCGGGTCGTCTCCCTTGCGCAGGACCTGCCCCTGCTCGCTCAGCGCGCCGTAGATCGTACCGAGGATGCGGTTGGCTTCGCGGTTGTTGGGCTCGCGTGTGAGCGCGGCCTCGGCGGCCTGCAGCGCTTCGACGGCCCGGTTCTGCCTGGCGAACAAGCCGGCCAGCTCGCCGTACGGCTCGGCTGCGTCAGGCGCCAGCTCGATCGCCTTGCGGTGCGCGGCGATGGCCTCTTCGATGCGCCCCTCGTTCTCGAGGTAGCGCCCCATCATGAAGTAGTACGTCGCCGTCTCGGTGGGCGCGGAAACATTCATAAACCGCGAACCCCGGCGACTCCCCGCGGTTGGGATGGTGGATTTCCGCAGAATGCCCCGTGAAGCCGAGCAGATTCTGCACAGCCTGGGAACGGAAGTGCCCGGCCGCGTTCCC
>CAZNDQ010000304.1:806-5538 GCA_964571825.1 uncultured Planctomycetales bacterium
ACCTGGGCGGCAGCCGGTGCGGGGGTCAGCACAGTCAGGAAGGCAACGAGCAGGAGGCCGGGCCGCATGTGCTCCTTATTCTGACTGCTCCAGCGGCTCCGCGCAATCACCCCGACAGTCCCGCCGCGCGGCTGCGTTTGCCTGCTGCCAGCGCCTGCCGGTCTTTGATATAGTCCCACGGGTGGTCCCATCCGGCCGGACCGAAACTGGAGTGAAACTGGTGCCTGTCGATCCCGAACTGCTGGAAATCCTCGCCTGCCCCGCGTGCAAGACGAAGGTCGACCCCGTGCGGAACGGCACCGCGCTGAAGTGCGCGCAGTGCAAGCGGGTCTATCCGATCAAGGACGACATCCCGGTCATGCTCCTCGACGAGGCGACGGTCGAACCCTGAGCGCGATCGGCGGGGAGGGACAAGTCGCGACCTGGTGAAGATCCTGCTCATTCGCCTGCGCCTCATCGGCGATGTGGTGTTTACGACGCCGCTGCCGCGTGCGTTGAAGCGGGCCTTTCCAGGATCGCGCGTGAGTTATCTGGTCGAACGTCCGGCCGCCGCCGTCGTCACGGGCAACCCGGATATCGACGAGGTGATCGTGGTCGATCGGCCGCGAGGCCTGGCGCGCGTGGCGGCAGACATCCGGCTCGCCCGCCGGTTGCGGCGCGAGCGGTTCGACCTCGTGCTCGACCTCCACGGCGGGCCGCGCAGCGCCTGGCTGGCGTGGGCGACGGGCGCGCCGCAGCGGATCGGGTACCAAATCGCCGGCCGCGCGTGGATGTACACGCGCACCGCCGCGCGGCCGCGCGAACTGCGGCCGCGGCATTCGGTGCAGAACCAGTGGGACCTGCTCGACGCCATCAAGGGTTGGCAGCAACCACCGCCCGACCCGGCGCGGGATCCGGTCGTCATGGCGCTCGATCCGGAGACGGATCGGCGAATGGCCGAACGGCTCCAGGCGCACGGCGTCGGGCCGGCACACGAGTTGATCGTGCTTCACGTGAGCGCGGGCAACCCGTTCCGTCGCTGGCCCGAGCCGGCGTTCGTCGAGGTGGTGGCCGCGCTGGCCGCCTCCCCGGCTCGAAGAGTTGTCCTCAGCTCTGGTCCGTCCGATCGTGAGGCGGCAGACAGGATCGCCGCGGCGGCGCGCGCGCGGCTTGGTGCTGCTGGCGACCGGATCGTCGACTTCGGCGAGTTCGACATCGCCGGGCTGCGGGCGCTTGTCGCCCGGGCCCGGCTGTTCATCGGCGGCGACACGGGGCCGCTGCACGTGGCGGCGACAACCGGGACGCCGATCGTCGGCATCTACGGGCCCACGCTGCCAGCACGCTCGGCGCCCTGGCGCGACCCGCGCGTGCCGTCGGAGTCAGTCGAAGTCGTCGGGCTGCCGTGCCGCCCGTGCGATCAGCGCGAATGTGCGCCGGGGGACTTTCGATGCCTGACTACGTTGAAGCCGAGCGAGGTCATTTCGGCGGCCACCCGGGCCCTGGGCGCTGGGGCATGACGGGCGCCGCCGGCGGCGCGATCGCCAAACCCGCCCGGCTCGAGCAGGCGGCCTTCTACGCGCTCCTCGGCTTCGCCGTCGCGATCCAGTTCTCGATCGCGGCCGCCAGCATCCTCCTCACGGTCACCGGCATCCTCTGGCTGGCGCTCGTCATCTGGCAGCGGGAACGGCCCTCGGTGCCCGCGATGTTCTGGCCGCTTGCCGCCTACGGCGCGTTCACGCTCATCGCCGCCGCCTTCTCGGTCGATCCCCGCGTCAGCATCATCGACAGCAAACAGCTCGTCCTCTTCATCGTCATCCCGCTGGCCTACAGGCTGGCACGCGGCGACCGGGCGCTCGTCGTCGTGGACGTGGTGATCACCGTCGGCGCGTTGAACGCGTTGTTCGGCATCGTGCAGTTCGCCGTGCTGCACTACGACAACCTCGCGCTCAGGCCGCAGGGCAGCCTGATGTACATGACGTACTCGGGCATCCTGATGCTCGTCGCGTGCATGGCGGCGGCACGGCTGCTCTTCCGGGCGCAGGATCGCATCTGGACCGCGCTGGTGATGCCCGCGCTCATCGTCGGGCTGGCCGTGACTTACACGCGCAACGCGTGGGTGGGCACGTGCGCCGGCCTCGGGATGATGCTCGCCATCCGCGATCTCCGGCTCGTCGCGCTCCTCCCTGTCGTCGCCGCCGTGTTCCTGGTTGTCGCGCCCGAAAGGATGACGGACCGGTTCTACGCCGCCTTCCAGCTGACGGCGGAATCCAGCGGCAACGAGACCGTCGCGGCGAGCGTGCAGTCCAGCCAGGACCGCGTCGCGATGATGCGCGCCGGCGTGCGCATGGTGCGGGACCATCCCATGTTCGGCCTCGGCCCCGACATGGTCCAGCAGGTCTATCCGCAGTACCGCGACGCGAGCGCCGTCAACCAGAACGCCGTGCACCTGCACAACGTGCCGCTGCACATCGCCGCCGAGCGCGGCCTGCCGGCGCTCGCGTTCTGGATCGCGTTCATCGTCGTGCTGCTCCGCGAGTTCATCTCGCGCCGCAAGCGAACCGCCTACCCGTCGCTCGTCATCGGCGGCCTCGCCGTCGTCGTCGCCATGGTCGCGGCAGGCATGTTCGAGTACAACTTCGGCGACTCCGAGTTCCTGATGCTGTTCCTTCTGCTCGTGACGCTCCCCTTCGCTGCTGAGCCTGATGGGGGCGTTGCACGCGTGTCACAAGAGCCTTAACAACGGAGGAACGGAGATAACGGAGGCAATTGTTCGGGGGATGACGTGGGGCGGTCGGCCACGTGTGGGAGCCGGCTCCATCTTTGCGGTTCCTCGTTACGCCTCCTCCCTCTTCTCTTCTTTGTTTCTTTGTTTCCCTTCTTTCTCCGTTGCTCCGCCCCCTCCGTGCTCCTCCGGAGATTCTGACTTCTGCATTCTTGGTTCTTACTTTCGCTGAGTTTCGATGTCTGACTTACTTGCCCACCTCTCCCACCGGACTGTCCTCATCATCGGCGACCTGATGCTCGACCACTTCGTCATCGGTCACGTCGACCGCATCTCTCCCGAGGCTCCCGTCCCCGTCGTGCGCTTCAAGCACGAGGAATTTCGTCTCGGCGGGGCTGGCAACGTCGCGCACAACGTCGCCGCGCTCGGCGGGCGCGTGGAGGTCGCGGGGCTCATCGGAGACGACGACGAAGGTGGGCGGTTGAAGCGCGATCTGGAAGCGCTGGGCATCGGAACCGTGGGGCTCGTGACCGTGCGCGACCGCTGCACCACGCGCAAGCTGCGCGTCGTGACGACACGGAACCAGCAGGTCGCGCGGATCGACTACGAGAGCGACACCGAGGTCAACGGCGCTGTCGAAGCCGACCTCGTGGAGCGCATCAACGTCCAGGCGGCGCGCGCCGACGCTATCCTGCTGTCGGACTACCTGAAGGGAACGATCTCGCGAGGCGTCGCCGCCGCAGCCATTGCCGCGGCACAGGACCGCCGCATTCCGGTCCTCGTCGATCCCAAGGTCCCGCACGTGGACTACTACCGCGGCGCGACGGTGATCACCCCCAACCACCACGAGGCGGAAGCCGTCACGCACATGCGCATCCGGACGCCGGAGGATGCCGCCGCAGCCGCGCGCCGCTTCCGCGACCGCGCCGGCTGCGACAGCGTGCTGATCACGTGGGGCGAACACGGCATGTGGCTGCTGACGCCCGACGGCGAGACGGCCCTGCCCGCCGAAGCCCGCGAAGTATCTGACGTGACAGGCGCAGGCGACACCGTCATCGCAACCATGACCCTGGCCCTCGCCACCGGCGCCACACTCGTCGACGCCGCGCGCCTCGCCAACCGCGCTGCCGGCCTTGTCGTTGGCAAGTTCGGTCCCGCCGTGGTGACGCCGGACGAGCTGCGCTGAGCTGGATCCGGGCGTCCGCCGCCATTAGTCGCAGCGATTGGTGATCAGCAACACTTCGGGCGGGGGCTCCCGCGCGATCACGGCGCGGAGCTTGACGTTCACTGTGGGGCTGCGGGCGATGACGCACGTGGGGACGCCGATCTCGGGGGCGAGCGACGCGTAGTCGTCGTCGGTCAGCACGGCGTAGACGCGTTGGGGTCCGCGCAGGTGCGCCAGCAGCGGCTCCCGCTCGAAGAGGATGTCGATGTGGCGCCGGAGGTAGTAGACCATGCTCGGCAGCGCGACGTTGTAGTGCACGATCACGTCTGTCGGCGCCGCGCGTTGCTGGATCACCGCGGACAACGCAGGCACGGGCTTGTAGCGTTCGAAGCTGGGGAGCACCGTCGTCACGAACGCCCAGTTGAGCGTGATCGCCGTCGCCGCGATCACGAGCAGCGACTGGAGCAGGCGTCCGCCGAGCGCGAGGACGAGGATGCCGAGCCCTCCGGCTGCGCCGATGAACGACACCGCGGCGGCGCCATCCAACCTGTAAATCGTCCCCGCTGACTGGAACAGGTAAAGGACGCCGAGCCCTCCGAGCAGCACGAGCACGCCGATGGCCGCCTCCGTCCCCTGCAGCCAGCCGCGCAGCCGGCTTTCCTGCTCGAGCGCGCGCGTCACGAACGTCCCGCCCAGCGCGCCGACGGCCGGCACGATGGGGAAGATGTAGAGGTCCTGCTTCGCCTCCGACAGCGTGAAAAACCCGACGATGGCGAGGATCCAGAGCCAGAGGAGCGTGCGGATCCGGTACGCCGAGAGCGCCTCCGGCAGCGCGCGAACGTTCATCACCCGCCGGTCCGCCCACC
>CAZNDQ010000305.1:0-5473 GCA_964571825.1 uncultured Planctomycetales bacterium
GAAAGAAAAACTTCAAATTTCCGCCGCCGCGAGGCGCATCGCTAACCGCTTGTCCGGACGAAGGTTGCACACGTAGCGCATCGACATCGGGCGCAGAAGCCGCCCCGCGCCCGAAAAAAGTGCATTTTCGACCACTTCGAAGCACAAGGACTTATGAGCGATTTTCGAACGTAAAACAAGGACTTACGAAAATTTTCGCCCCGACGTGAACCACCAACTTACGGCAATTCCGCCCCGACGTAAAATATAGGCTTACGTTCAATTCCGACCGACGTGGAATAACGACTTACGGCGCCCCGTCGCGGCCCCCCAAAACTTCTCGGCTTTGACTCTTTTCTTGCGAGCCACTAGCCACCTCTTCACCTGCCACCGGCCACGAATCAATACGTTTTTTATAGGACCACGTCCTAAAAAACAGCGCCGGGACGTCCGACGACGCATGCCGTTGGCACACGTCGCCGGCGCGCCCCGCGCCGCTCATCCACCGTGCGGGACTCCACTCCGGCCGCTGAGGAGCACCCTTCGCTCAGCCCGGAGGCCCCGACGCGGATGCGTTCTAATTTCCGCCCCCGACCATAGTTGCGGCAGATCCGCCCACCCCGCACACCGCCGCCCGACGCCTTCCCACCCAGGCCCGAGTTCCCCTTGCGCCCCCACGGGCCCATCTCCCCGAGCAAGACCCGTGCCGACCGCCCCGTTTACCCGGCCGGCCACAACCTCATGCCCGACAGCCGGTTACAAAGCCATCCCTCGCCGCGTCCCCTCCCGGCCCCCCTCGCCGGTGTGGCCCCGCACTCACCCCCACCATCGCCTGTGCCCGCACACACAAACGACCTCCAACCTCCAACACACATACCAACCTCATATCTGACAACATGTTACACGAGCCGCAGCGCTAGCTCTGTCACCCGGTCCAGGTCCACCGGCTTGCGGATGAACTCCGCCGCCCCCGCCTCCCGCGCCTGATCCGCCGTCCACTCATCCCCGTGTGCCGTCATCACCACTAACTTCAATTGCGGATGAGAGTTACGAATCACCCGCACCAGCTCGATCCCGTCCATCCCCGGCAGCCGATAGTCGATCAGCGCCAGGTCCGCGCTCCGCTCCCGCAGCCACTCCACTGCCCCCTCCGCGGATCCCTCCCAGTGTGCGTCGTAACCCTCTTCGTGCAGGCACTCTACGAACGCCTGCCCCAGCACCGGCTCATCCTCGACCACCAGTACGCTCGCCACCTTGGCCCCCATGCCCATCCCCGCGTATCCTTCTTCCCCGCCCGCACTTGTGCGTCTTCGCACATCCACCGCCGGCCCCT
Organism: uncultured Planctomycetales bacterium; assembly: GCA_964571825.1. GTDB lineage: Bacteria > Planctomycetota > Phycisphaerae > UBA1845 > CAZNDQ01. The sequence goes on from CAZNDQ010000305.1 coordinate 1,313, forward strand.
TCGTGCCTCCGCACGCTTCCCGTCCGCCCGCCGAATCCTCTAATTGGCCCAAAAATCCCCTAACCTTCCAGCAAACATGAGCTTACGGCTATCAACTTCTGCGGCACACAATCTGCCCACGCTATAATGAGCATCCAAGGTGCCAGTTCGGGACGGGGATATTTGCAATGGCCCGGCCGATTCAGAATCCGCTCCAACAAACGCCCGCGCGCCCGCGCGCCTTCACCCTCATCGAACTCCTTGTCGTCATTGCAGTTATGTCGCTGCTCACCGCAATCATGTTGCCCTCCTACGCGAAGGCCCGCGAAGAGGCCCGCCGCACCATCTGCCTCGCCAACATGAAAAACGTCGGCCAGGGTCTGTTCGCCTACGGCGTCGACGCGCGCGACCGCGGCCCCCTCGTCATGCTTCCGGTCGACGGATTCTCTGAGCGCACACTCATTTCCAGCGCCACGATCCGGCAGCCGGTGAACATGGGCCACCTGGTGCCGCGGCACCTATCCGAATCGCGTGCACTGATATGCCCGAGCCAGAAGCGGTTCAACCACTCGACGCGGCACGATCAGCTCTTCAACGACTGGATAGACAGCAGTTACGTGTATGCGGTGCACATTCCAGCGGGGGAGGCGCCATATCTGGGCACGCTGCGGCACCTGGCGCTCTCTTCTGATAATTTCGTGACTCACCGCGAGACGGGCGCCGGCATCGGGCGGTACGCCCACCGCATCGGATACAACGTGCTGTACACGGATGGCAGCGTCTCCTGGTACAAGGACCCCGAGGAAAAAATCTGGCAGCGCAACGTTCAATGGGACGACGAGACGGACGAGGTGACTTACGACTCGATTTACCCGCCGCGGCCGATCCAGTCCGCCCAGCCGGCGAAACACAATTACTATGCGCGTGAATTCGACGTTTTCCGTGTCTGGTATGCGTTCTGTTACAACAAGCCCGTCAAATTCTACTACCGGTAATCCGGTGATTGAGCGGCGATGACAATCCGCTGGAAGCTGAACCTCACCGTAGCGGCCCTGATTGTGACGTTTTTGGCGGCGATTGCCGTCGTCGTCGGGGCCGTGCGCGAAAATGCCGAAATTACGCGGCGGCTGTCGGAGATGCGCGAGCTGTCAGAATTCGCGACATACGTGCGGACGGTGATCTTCGAGCGGCTTGCGCTGGAGAGCGGCGCGGTGGACCCGGCGCCGGGGCGGCCGGTCGAGCGCTGGCCCGACGAACTGCTCGACGACGTCGAGATACAGATTCGGCTGGCGGAGGACGAAGCGTCGCGCAGTCTGTGGGTAAAGGTGAGCGAGGCGGTGTCGACGATCGGCGACCGCATGGTCGGGCGCGTGCAGCAGCAGGAGGCGCTACGCGCCGCGGACACGCTGCTGCGGCAACTGCATAATCTTTACGATGCGCGCGAACATGGATTCATGGCTCGTGCGGCGGAGACGAGCCTTCACGCGCAGCGTTCGATCTGGGCGGCGTGCCTGCTGACGGTGCTGCTGTTCCTGCTTTATCTGATCATGGTGCGGCACTGGCTCGTGCGTCCGATCCGCGTACTGAAGGAGTCGGCCGACGCGATCGGGCGCGGCGACCTGGAGTTTCGCGTTCCGCTGGAGGGCCGCGACGAATTGACGCAACTGGCGCGGCGGCTGGATGCGATGGCCGAGAGCCTGGCGCATCATCAGTCAGCGTTGATCGAAGCGCGTGAGCTGAGCGCGATCGGCGAGCTGTGCACGAATGTGGCGCACGGCCTGAAGAACCCGCTCGCAGCGATGCGGGCGGGCGCGCAGCTTGCGGCGCGGCGCGCGGGGGACATCGAGCCGTTGCGGACCAAGATCCGCGAACTGATCGAGCAAGCGGACCGGATGGACGAGCGAATCACGAGGTTGTTCGAGTTCAGCCGAACGATCGAGTTGCGGCCGGCGCGCGTGACGTTTTCGGAGATCGCGGAACAAGCGCGGCGGCTGGCGGCGCCGTTGGCGGAGACGCGGGGCGTGCGGATCGAGGTCGACGACCAGATCGCGGCGGCGGTGTGGGCGGTAGACCCGGAGAAGATCGGGGAGGCGCTGGGGGAGGTGCTGACGAACGCGGTGCACCACAGCCCGCCACAGGGGAAGGTGACGCTTGCCGGCCGGGCGATTCCGTCGGCGAATCGTTCCGGGCCGCGGCTGGAGATTCAGGTCAACGATCGCGGCCACGGGATGTCCGAGCCGACGCGGCGCAAGGCGTTTGACCTTTTTTTCACGACGCGCCCAAACGGGACGGGGATGGGCCTGGCGATGGTGCGGCGAATCGTCGAGCGTCACGGCGGGACGATCGAGCTGGAGTCGGAGCCGACAGTCGGCACGACGGTGACGATTGTCTTGCCCAATCAACCGTTGCGCAATGAATCACCCGCCAACGGCAACGGCACACGCCGACCGGCGGTCAAGCCGCTCTCGGCGGCGTGATTATATTTCATCGTCCCACTTTCTCGATATTCACCTCGAGGCGAGCTACTGGCGAATTCCAGCGTTGTCGCGAGACGATGCGCGAGTGATCGACTGCTAAGTTCGTACTCACAATGCGCATTCCGTGTCCGCGTTGGCTACAATGGGCGATGTTGGATGGCCGGCGAATTCTGAGCGGCCGGGAGCAGTTGAATGGCACGAATCCTGGTGATCGAGGACGAGTCGGCGCTGGCGGGGAACATCTGCGAGGCGCTGCGCGACGGCGGGCACGAGGCCGAGGCGGTCGGCAGCGCCGAAGCCGCACTGGCGCATTTGCGGGAGGCGAGCCCCGACCTGCTGCTGCTCGACGTCGGGCTGCCGCAGATGGACGGGCTGGAGTTCCTCGGCACGATCCGCGCGCGGCGAATCGAGACTCCGGTGATCGTGCTGACGGCGCACGGCAGCATCTCGTCGGCCGTGCAGGCGATGAAGCTCGGCGCGGCCGACTTCCTCACCAAGCCGATCGACATGGACGCGCTGCAGATCGTCGTCGACCGCGCCGTCGAGCACCAGCGGACGGCGGAGAACCTGGAGTACTTTCGGCGGCGCGAGCGCGCGGGCGGCGGCCTGGGCGCGATCGTCGGCGATTCGCCGGCGATGCGGGCGGTGAAGGAGACGATCCGGCGGTTGGCGACCTCGCCGGCGATGCGCGGCGAGTATCCGCCGAGCGTGCTGATCACGGGGGAAACCGGATCGGGCAAGGACCTGGTGGCGCGGGCGCTGCACTACGAGGGCCCGCGCGCGGCCGCGCCGCTGGTGCAGGTGAACTGCACCGCCGTGCCCGACGAACTGTTCGAAGGCGAACTCTTCGGCCACGTCAAAGGGGCCTTCACGACGGCGACGGCGAACAAGCGCGGGCTGATGGACGTGGCGGACAAGGGGACGATCTTCTTCGACGAGATCGGCCACATGAAGGAGTCGCTGCAGAGCAAGCTGCTGACGGCGATCGAGCAGAAGCGGATCCGGCCGATCGGCGCGACGAGCGAGCGCAGCATCAACGTGCACGTGATCGCGGCGACGAACCGGGACTTGGCGCAGGCCGTGGCCGAGGGGACATTCCGTGAGGACCTTTATCACCGGCTGCACGTCGTGCACATCGCAGTGCCGCCGCTGCGCGAGCGGAAAGAAGAGATTGAGGTGCTGGCGCGGCACTTCGTCGAGCTGTTCCGGACAAGGTTCGGGACGCCCGTCGAGGGCGTCACGCCGGAGGGGATGGCGCTGCTGAAGTCCCACGACTGGCCGGGGAACGTGCGCGAGCTGTCGCACGTGCTGGAGAGCGCATGCCTGATGGCGGACGCGCGGCTGCTCGGGCCGGAGCATTTGCAGGTTTCGGCGCGCGGTGCGGGCGGCGGGGCGGAGGTGGCGCTGCCGGGCGGGGCGACGATCGCGATCGACTTCGAGGCCGGCCGGCCAAGCCTGGAGCAGGTCGAGGTACGGATCATCGAAGCGGCGCTGGCCTACAGCGACCACAACGTCAGCCGGGCGGCGCGGATTCTGGGCATCACGCGCGAGGCGATTCGCTACCGGCTGGAGAAGCATCGCAGCAAGGGTGAGGGGATCTAGCGCGAGAGCACTGAATACGGCAGCGAAGAAGTTTGGTACGTTGTGGTGGGAATCGCCGCGGCCGGTCAGGGCAAGCGTCGCACTGGGCGATACAGGACTCGAA
>CAZNDQ010000306.1:0-5432 GCA_964571825.1 uncultured Planctomycetales bacterium
CCGTGCAGCAATGCCGATCCGGCGCTGACTGATGTCGAGGAAATCTGGGTCGCTAAAGGCATCTACACCCCGGATGAGGGTCCCTCCGACCCCGCCAACCAGGTCGCCCGCGCATCCTCGTTCTCCCTCGTCAACAGCCTCGAACTCTACGGCGCCTTTCCCACCGGCGGCGGCGACGGCTCCTTCCTCGCCCGCAACCCCGACGATGCCGCGTTCGCCACGGTGCTCAGCGGCGACATCAACGGCGACGACGACTCCGGCGGCACAAACGAGGAGAACGCGTACCACGTCGTCGTCGCCGACGGAATCGGCGATGTCGTCGTCGACGGGTTCACGATCGCCGGCGGCCGTGCCGATGGACCGGAACCCGATCAGGTGTTCGGCGCCGGACTCCTCGCGCTGTCCAGCGATCTGTTCATTCGCCGCTGCACCTTCCGCGACAACCACGCGGTTGAGGACGGCGCCGGCCTGTTCAGCTTTGACGCCTCACTGGAACTGGTTTCCTGCAGCTTCGCCAACAACGAATCCGGCAACGACGGCGGCGGCGCGTACGTCATCATCGAGGACCCGCTCCTGCTGCGCGGAGCCGACGTGCCGTTCAGAGCGACCAACTCGGTTTTCGAGCTGAACACCGCCGACGACGGCGCCGGCCTCTACCTCGACCTCGACGATGTCGCGGCCGATCTCGTCCAGTGCGTCTTCGTCGCCAACCAGGCCGCGGATGACGGCGGCGGCCTGTACGTCCACGCCGACACCGACGAGACAACCCGCCTGACAAACTGCACCATCGCCGGAAACAGCGCCGAGTTCGGCGGCGGCATCTATCACGATTCGGGCGATCTGCACCTCGTCAACACCCTGCTCTGGGCCAACGTCGGCACCGGCAACCCGCTCCGCGGCGGCGATGATGTCCTCGACGACCAGCTTGAAACCGACGACGAAGATAACCTGTTCGTCGAATACTCCTGCATTCAGGATGAGGCCGAGGGCGACGGCAACGTCGGCTTCGGCGGTTCCGCCAACAACAACGTCGACTCCGACCCGCTCTTCTTCGCCAACCCGTCGCCCGGCGACGTCGGCGACCTGCGCCTCAGCGGCGGCTCCGGCGTGGCCGACCTCGGCAATGACGACGCACTGCCGCCGGATGAATACGACCTCGACGATAATGGCGATACCGCCGAGACGCTGCCGGTCGACATCGCCGGCACGGACCGCGTCTTCGGCGGCGCCGTCGACATCGGCGCCTACGAACTCGAGTGCATCCCGCCCAAGCAGCCGATCATCTACGTCGACCTGACGGCCGTCGACGGCCTCGACGACGGCACAAGCTGGGAAAACGCCTACCTCCGCCTCAGCGACGCCCTCTGCGCCGCGGCGGGCAGCGAGATCATCGAGGAGATCTGGGTCGCCAAAGGCACCTATACGCCCTCTCCCGGCGGCAACAGCCGCTCGCGCTCTTTCCGCATCCCCGACGGTGTCAAGATCTTCGGCGGCTTCATGGGCGGCGAAACGGAACGCAATCAGCGCGACTGCAACCCGGCGACGAACCAGACCGTGCTCAGCGGCGACCTCAACGGCGACGACGACACCGCCGGCAAGGACGAGAACAGCTTCCACGTGCTCACCACGACCGCCGGCGTGGTCGACACCGAGAACACGCTCGTCAACGGCTTCACCATCCGCGGCGGCAACGCCAACGGCGGCGGGCTGAACAGCCTCGGCGGCGGCCTGCTCAATCAGGGCGGCAGCCCCACCTTCGCCATGTGCATCTTCGAGGAGAACTGCGCTGACTACGGCGGTGCCGTCTTCTCCTCCGCCGGCGCCCCCCGCTTCTTCAACAGCTTCCTCCGCGGCAACGTCGCCAATCTCGCCGGCGGCGCCGTGTTCAACGCGGCCGGCGAGCCGCTGCTCAGCCAGTGCGTCCTCGTCAGCAACTTCAGCGATGCGCCGGTCATCGCCCGCGGCGGCGCGAGCGGCGGCGGCGCCTGGTACAACGAATCCGGCAACCCGCAGATTCAGAGCTGCACCTTCGCCGGCAACGTCGCCACGTCCCTCGGCGGCGGCTGGCTCAACGCCGGCGGCAACCCTTCCCTCGTCAACTCCATCCTCTGGGGCAACGAGGATTCCAACGGCACCGGTGAATCGTCGCAGCTCCACGTCCTCGGCGGAACGCCCAACGTCAACTTCTGCTGCATCCAGGGCCTGACCGGCGGCTTCGGCGGCTTCGGCAACATCGGCGACGACCCGCTCTTCAAGGACCCGCCGACGCTCGGCCACTACGGCGACGTGCGCCTCGGCGGCAAGTCCACCGTCATCGACAAAGGCAGCAACGACTTCATCCCGCTCGACCTCGGCGACATCGACAAGGACGGCGACACCGCCGAACCTCTGCCGCAGGACCTCTTCGGCTTCCTCCGCGTCTGGTACGACACCATCGACCCCGGCGCCTACGAGTCGCCGTCGTCGCCGGTACCCGGCCGGCGCTACGTCGACGCCAAGGTCAAGGACTCGGGCATGAACAACGGCCTGACCTGGCCCTGCGCCTACATCGACTTGCAGGATGCGCTGGACGAGGCGGCGCAGCCGGGCAGCGAGGTGCGCGAGATCTGGGTCGCGGCCAACACCTACTACCCCGACCGCGGCACCGCCGACCGCAACGCCACCTTCCCGCTCCTCAACGGCGTCGAGATGTACGGCGGCTTCACCGGCGACGAATACGAGGTGTTCTTCGAGCTGCGCAACGTGCCGCAGAACGTCACCATCCTCTGCGGCGACATCGGCGAACCGGGCAACAAGACGGACAACGCGTATCACGTGCTGACCGCCACGCCGCTGGTGACGCGCGCCACCCGCCTCGACGGCTTCACCATCCGCGACGGCAACGCCAGCGGTCCGCTGACGACGCCGCTCTCGCGCGGCGGCGGCCTCTACAACAACAACGGCGACCCGACCATCGTCAACTGCGTCTTCTACAACAACTGCGCCGTGCTCTACGGCGGGGCGATCTTCAACTTCAACCGCGCCAGGCCGCTCCTGGTCAACACGCGGCTCGCCGGCAACATGGCCAGCTCCAGCGGCGCCGGCATCTACGACGAACAGTCCGACTGCACCATCGTCAACTGCGTCTTCAGCGGCAACGTCGCCGGCCAGTACGGCGCGGGCATCTTCGAGAACGACAGCGATTCGCTGATCATTAACTGCAGCTTCGGCGGCAACCGGGCCAACTCCACCGGCGGCGCGCTGTTCGTCGTCCATGCCAACAGCCGCCCCGTCGTCCGCAACAGCATCCTCTGGCAGAACATGCCGCAGCAGATTGTCGTCTCCTCCGGCCTGCTGACGATCAGCGACTCCATCGTCCAGGGCGGCTACGCCGGCGCCAACATCCTCAACGCCAACCCGATCTTCCTCGACCTCGACGGCCCCGACAACGTGCCCGGCAGCCCCGACGACAACCTGCGCCTCGGAATGTTCTCCCCCGCCATCGACGCCGGCGCCGACGCCTGGCTGCCCGAGGACGACGCCGACACCGACTACGACGGCGACGTCCTCGAAACGATCCCGCACGATGCCGACAATCTCGCGCGAATCGTCGGCGCCAAGGTTGATCTCGGCGCCTACGAATCGGTGCCCGTCGAGTTGGGCAACATCCTCTACGTCGATGACACCGCCACCGGCGCCGCCAACGGCCGCACCTGGCCCGACGCCCTCACCGAGCTGCAGACCGCCCTCGCCATCGCCAAGAACAGCGCCGGCCTCGTCACCCAGATTTGGGTCGCCGAGGGCGTCTACTACCCCGACGCCGGCACCGGCAACCGCGCCGACGCCTTCCGCCTCCTCGATGGCGTCGCCCTGTACGGCGGCTTCCCCGACGGCGGCATGATCGCTCCCGCCAAGGAAGACTTCTATTCCGACCTCACTCCGCTCGAACCGGTTCTTGATCAGGGACCCATCGTCCTTTCCGACGACCTCCATTTCACCGACGGCGGCCTGATGACCTCATTTGATGTCGGCTACTACAACGACTCGAGTACCGATTCCGCCATCGAGGTGGCGTTCCTTGAAAACGACGGCGATAGCGCCCCGGGGCAGATCCTCCATTCGTTCATCCTCATCATTCCGCCGTCGCCGCCCACCGTCCTGCACTATGACCTCGCAGCCCCGGCTGCGCTCCCGCAGGACGTCTGGATGGGCATCCAATTCATCAGCCCCTTCACCGGCCCCCTCATCTCCACCTCCATGCCGACTGCCGGCACGAGTCACAATCTGCTTTACGACCATTTGGCCGACGACTTCATCGCCGACCAGGATCCCGCCGCCAATCTCGTCCTCGCCGTCAGCGGCCTGCGCGGATCCGCCGAGGCCACGCTCGACGACCGCGACACCTGCATCTATCGCACTGTCCTCTGCGGCGACCTGCTCGGCAACGACGGCCCGGCCTACGCCAACCGCAGCGACAACTCGCGCCACGTCGTCATCATCGACGGCAATAACGCCACCGCCGTCCTCGACGGCTTCGTCATCCGCGGCGGCAACGCCGATGCGGCCAGCGGCACCGACAGCTTCGGCGGCGGCGTGCTCTGCACCAACGCCGACGCGATGATCCGCCTGTGCAAGTTCGAGGATAATCTCGCCAAAACGCGCGGCGGCGGTCTCTACGTCACCGGCGGCGAGCCCGGCGTGCTCGGCTGCTGGTTCGACGCCAACTCGTCCCAGCGCGGCGGCGGCGCCTACGTCGCCGACAGCTTCGCGCTGATCTCCCACGGCACCTTCCGCGGCAACGTCGCCACCTACGGCGGCGGCGGCCTGAGCTGCTTCGACACCTCGCCCGACGTGCTCAACTGCCTCTTCACCGGCAACCGCGCTGCGCTCTACGGCGGCGGGCTGCTCTGCGAAACCGCCAGCCCCGTGCTGATCAACGCCACCTTCAGCCTCAACCGCGCCGCTGCCGGCGGCGCCATCTTCAGTCAGGGCTCGCTCAGTCAGCCGCAGGTGGTCAATTCCATCCTCTGGGGAAACCTGCCGAATCAGATTTCCGTCACCGCCGGCAGCACGCCCGCCGTCGCCTATACCTGCATTCAGGGCGGCTGGGGCGGACTCGGCGCGTTCAACATCACCGACGACCCGCTCTTCCGCGACGCAAACGGCGCCGACGACGTCGACGGCACCGAGGACGACAACGCCCGCCTGATGACGGGCTCGCCCTGCATCAACGCCGCGTCCAACGTCAACGCCCTCGGCATTGCCACCGATCTCGACGGGTTTGCGCGGGTTCACGACGGCGTGGTCGACATGGGCGCCTACGAATACCGCCCCGGCGAAAAGGACGATTCGGGCGACCCGGACCAGCCGGCGCCGTGCGGCTGCGGCGACCTTAACGGCGACGGGCTGGTCAATCTGACCGACTTCACCAGCTTCGCGCCGTGCTTGGCGAT
>CAZNDQ010000307.1:0-5409 GCA_964571825.1 uncultured Planctomycetales bacterium
TTTCCTCCCGACGCTGGCATCGGCATGCTGATCGTCTCGCCCGACGGCGGGTACGTCGCGGCCATATCCTCCGTAGCCGTCTCGATGCTACGGTTCGGCGCTTCAACGCCCATGTGGAAGGACCGCACGGACCACATGACCCTGCCGGCCGGCTTCTCTCAGACCGGCGACTATTTCGCCAAGGGACACGCCGTCGACCCCGCTGATCATCGTGTCGACCTCTGGAAATGTGAATCCGGCGACCGCCATGCCGAACTCCGCGGGCACACGCAGCAGATCACCTCCATCGTGTTTACCGACCGCGACGAGTACATGCTCTCCTCCGGCCGCGACGGTTTCGTGCGCATCTGGAATCCCACGACCGCCGAGTTGATCCGCGAATTGAAGCCGCGCTCGCCTCAGGTCACGCAGGCGGATTTCGATTCGGTAACCAGAACGGTCGCGGCGAGCGGCATCAACGGCGAAATCCAATGCTGGAATATCGACCATGGTCGCCCGGTGGGCGCGTTGCAGGGCCATACCGCCTCACCCGAATCCGTGCGCTTCATCGGCGGCGGCCGCGCCATCGCTGCCGCCGCTTCCGACGGCACCATTCGCCTCTGGAACACCGATGAATTACACGACCGCACCGTCCTCCGCGGCCACGATCGTTTTGTCTACCCGGTTGCATTCAATTCCGACGGCTCGCTCATCGCCTCCGGCTCCTGGGACGGCACCGTCCGCGTCTGGAATGCGCAGACTCATGAAACCGTTCACCTGCTGCGCGTGGGAGAGAACCCGCCGAACAGGTTGTTCTTCAGCCCCGATTCCACCCGCCTGATGATCCGGCACCTTCACGAACCCTGCCCCGTCTCGGTTTGGGACATCAACTCCGGCCGGCGCGTCGGCGCAACCGAACTCCTGCCGTGCGACGATCTCGATCCGGCGTTCTTCGCCGACGACCGCCACGTCTGGCTGCCGGGCCCGCCCGGACCGACGATCCGCGTCTGGGAGGTCGTCACGGACCGCGTGTCAGAGCGGCCCGTCGATGCACTGCAGCACGTTTCTTCTCCCGCCATCTGCCGTCAGACCGCGAGGGCCTTGCTGATGAACCGGCCGTCGCGACACATGGAGATTGTCGATGTGACGACCGGCCGCTCCGTGTCCAAGCTCGAAGACTGCATCGTGCGCGCCTGCTTCCGTCGCGATGGACGTCATCTGGCAACGGTCTCGAAATGCGACACCTTCACCTTCAGCGACCACGCCGCCGTTTGGGACGCCGAGCGCGGGACGCAACTGGCGCGGCTCGCCGAACACCAGGGCGAGGTCTTCGACGTGATCTACTCCCCCGACGGCACGCGCATCGTCACCTGCGGCCGCAATGGAACCATCCGCCTCTGGGATGCGGAGACCTTCGAGGAAGTCGCCGTGCTGACCGGGCACACGAACTACGTCTATTCCCTCGCCTTCAGCCCGGACGGCGCCTCGCTGATTTCCGGATCGGGCGATGGAACCGTTCGCGTCTGGGAAACACAGCTTCCCTCGCCCGGCCCCTCACCCTGACCCGCCAGTCCGGGGACCTTCCCCGCATCGTGGTTTTTGCGCAATCTGCAGCCTCGATGTCGCAGCCCTCCACCACTCCGAATTGAGCGATGCCAACGCCCGGCGCGCCGCAAGCTGCACGCCACCAGCTACGGGCCAACATCACCGCTTCGCCCGCGACGCCATTACCCCTCCCACCTTGTCCTCCACCCGTGCTCGACCCCCAGCAGATCGAGCACCTTGCCCGCCACGAACCGGACCAGAACCTCCACCCGCTCCGGCCGCGTGTAAAACCCCGGCGACGATGATGTTGACCTTGCCAACTACTCCACCTTCGCCGTCTGATTCAACGGCCCAGCCGTGATGACCTCGCCCGACGGCTGCCCGCCCGAAGACTTCACCGTCTCCGACCTTGACGGCGGAGGCGACGTGGACTTGGCGGACTTCTCCAGCTTTGCCACTTTCTTCGATGCGGCAAACTGGCGCGGCGCGGGGCGCCCGGTCATTCCCGGCGACGAGCCTCGTCAAGCTGTTCCAGTGTCTCCGCGGCGCGGCGGGCATAAAGGTGGTCAGGGCCGAACGTCTTTACGAGCACGGGTTGCGCGCTGCGCAGGAGCGATTCAGCCTCGTCGAGCCGACGCAGGTCGACGAGCGTCATAGCCCAGCACATGCGAAAGGCCGCTAGTTGATAATGGTCTTCGGGGAAGACGCCGGACGCAGCACCAAGGAGTTCCTTGTAGAGCGCATCGGATTCGTCGAGCTGCTCCAGTCGATGCAGGGCGCGGGCCAGGTTGTTCATGGAGATCATCGTTCTGGGGTGATTGTTGCCGGAAACTCGGCGATCGTAGTCCAGCGTTCGCCGGAAAAGGGGTTCGGCGTCCGCATATCGCTCCCGCCGCATGTAGAGCGAGGCGAGGTTGCCGCGGACGGTCATCGGCTCGGAATGATCGGGGCCGTAGCGCCCTTCGTACCCGGCGAGCGCTTCCTCGAGCAGACCCGCGGCCTGATCGAATCGCTCGGCCGGACCGCCGCTGCTCTCGGCCCATTCGGAATAGAGGTTTCCCAGCCGGGCAACGGCGGCGAGAGTGGTGGGATGCGCCGGGCCGAGCCGATTCCGGCCAACCCCCCGAACGCTGAGCAGGATCGATTCCGCCTGCTGGTAGTTCCCGCGCAACGCGAGGAACTTGGTGTAGTTCATCTTTGCAATCAGCGTGCTGTTCTCCTCGGGGCCGCGATGTTGTCCGTAGAGTTCAATGGCGCGCTGGTAACACTCTTCGGCTTCGTCCAGTCGCCCCGCCTGCTTCAGCACGATGGCCAAAGTGTCATAGGCGGGCCCGAGGTTCTCCGGCAAGGACTCGTTGGCGGCGATGGCCTCGCGCGACCACGATTCCGCGGCTGCGAGGTCGCCGAGTTGAAAATGCGCCTGCGCCAGAAGATGCAGGGCGTGCGGCCGGTAGGTCTCGTCCTCCCGCGACCGCTCGAGCAGCTTACCCCCGGCGTCCGCGGCGCCGCGCGCGTCCCGTGCAACGATGCACGTCTCGGCAAGCGCTTTGAGCGGACTGAGAGGTGAGGTACCCGCCGCCTGGGCAAGCGCGATCGACCGTTCAAACTGCTCGCGCGCGGCGTCGTATTTTCCGTGAGCCTTGTAGGCCTGGCCGAAGGTGTATCGCACATTCGCCTCCGTGTCGGGCCAATCGCTGAACGTCGTGCCGATCGCCGGAAGCGCATCGTCGAGGGCGTCGACAAGCCGAACCTCCTGACCGCCGCGCATGGGATCGACCGAGGTGAGCACGGTGCGCATGAAGTCGAGCGACAACTGGTTCTTGGCCGTGGTGCGCAGGGTCCGCTCCTGCTCGATGCGCATGGCGGCGTTGGCGCGAACGGTACGGACCAGCGCCCACGTCGAGACTAGTCCGCCAAGCACCAACGTGGCGAAAACGACGAATGCGCCGATCACCAGCCCGCGGCGGCGGCGGGCGAACTTGCGCAACTGGTAGGTGAGCGTCGCCGGACGGGCGAAGATCGTCTCGTCGCGCAGAAAGCGGCGGATGTCTTCGGCGAGCTGGCCGACGGATGGATAGCGCCGCTCGGGATCGCGGGCGAGGGCAGTCGCGACGATCGTCTCGACGTCGCCGCGATACGCCGCGGAACACGCACCCAGCGGCGGCGGTTCGGCGCTGCGGGCGCGGTCGATGATGGCGGCCAAACTCAGCCCCTCGAAATCGAGCGGCGGTCGGCCGGTCAGCAGCTCAAACCCGATCGCGCCCAACGCGTAAACGTCGCAGCGCGCGTCCACCTTGTCGGGATCACCGAGAAACTGCTCGGGCGCCATGTAGCGCGGCGTGCCGAGGAGCTGCCCGGTCTGCGTGACCGCGCGCGTCAGATCGTCGGCGTCCAGCGCCCGGGCCACGCCGAAGTCGAGCACGCGCGGGTTGCCGCCGGCATCGACAAGAATGTTGGCGGGCTTGAGGTCGCGGTGAATGACGCCGCGCTGGTGCGCGTGCTGGACGGCGTCGCAGACGCGCGCCAGCAGACTCAGGCGTTCATTCGTCGTCAGCGCCTGCTGATTCACATAGTCGGTGATCGACTGCCCGGCGATCAGCTCCATGGCAAACCAGGGCTGCCCGTCGGCCGTGCCGGCTTCATAGACCTGGGCCACGCCGGGATGCTGGAGACGGCCGAGGAGGTCCGCCTCGCGCTCGAACCGCCGCCGCGCACTCTCGGACGGCAGCACGCCGCGCATCATCTTGAGCGCTACCTCACGCCGCGGATGATCCTGTGCCGCACGGTAGACGACGCCCATCCCACCCTCGCCGAGCCCCTCGAGCACCTGAAATGACCCGATCCGGCGCGGCATCGTCGCGTCATCCAATGCACTGCGAATCGCGGCGTGCCGGCCGGTTGCACCGCTGAGAAACTGATCGTCGCTGTCATGCGCGAGCAGCGATTCCACCTCGCGGCGCAGCGCCTCATCCCCCGCGCAGCCTTGACGCAGCGCGGCCGCGCGGTCCTCCACGGGAACGGCGCGCATCCGCAAAAAGAGATCGCTTGCGCGGCGATGAAGTTCGGCGCTCATCCCGCGTTCTCCAGCGCGCGCCGGAGCCAGGCGCGGGCCACCGTCCAGTCGCTCTCAACCGTCGTCGTCGACACGCCGAGCACAGTGGCCGCCTCGGCGATGGTCAATCCGGCGAAGAAGCGCAATTCGACGGCCCGCGCCTGACGCTCGTCGAGTTCTTCCAGACGCCGCAGCGCGTCGTCGAGGTCGATCACGTCGATCTGCTCGGCGCCCGACCAGTTGAGGTCTTCGTGCAACGTGAGCGATTCGCGGTCGCCGCCGCGCTTGGCCGCCTGCCGCGCGCGGGCATGATCGACGAGGATGCGCCGGATCATCGTCGCCGCAACGGCAAAGAAGTGATTGCGATCGTGCCAGCGGGCCTGCGTCTGGTCGATCAGCCGCAGGTACGCCTCGTGCACGACGCCCGTGGCCTCGAGCGTGTGGCCAGGCCGCTCCGCCGCCATGTGCTTGTGCGCCAGGACGCGGAGCTCCTCATACACCTGCGGAAAAAGACGATCGGCAGCAGCCGCGTCGCCCGCGGCGGCGGCCGCCAGTTCTGAGGTCAGATCATCGCGCGGCTGCGTCGACATGGCGAGCCCAAGGGGTGGCCCAGGCCCTCGCGGCCGGTCCGAGGCAGGAAATCCCCAAAATCCCGCGAATTCGCCGGGGAATCCGCCCGCCATTCACGCGGTACGGATAGCCGGCCGTCGTGCCCCGCAAATCCGCCCGTCATTGTACCAGAAAGGAGATCGGCGATGCCACTTTTTTCACCCCTGCACCAGTGGTTCAGGTTAACCATCGTGACCGCGCGCCCAATCCGTCGACCGTTCAAC
>CAZNDQ010000308.1:0-2838 GCA_964571825.1 uncultured Planctomycetales bacterium
CGGCGCACCTGCTCATCGAGCGCGTAGAGGAGTTGCTGGCCGGTGGTCGCGCCGGCAAATGCCGTGCGCCGAAACAGCGTCCCGCCGAAGCGCCGCTGGTCGCGGTGCCCTTCCGGCGTGCGGTTGAAGAGCACGCCCATGCGGTCCATGAGGTTGATGATCCGCGGGCCCCAGTCGCACATTTCCTTGACCAGCGGCTGGTGCTGCAGGAAGTCACCGCCGTAGAGCGTATCGTCGAGATGCAGCCACTCGGAGTCGCCCTCCTGGCGCGTGAGCTTGTTGACGGCGTTGATGCCGCCCTGCGCACAGACGCTGTGGCTGCGCTTGACCGGCACCATGCTGATCAGGTCGACGGCACGGCCGGCCTCGGCCAGCCGCATCGACGCCGCCAGGCCCGCCAGTCCGCCGCCCACCACCACCACCCGTTGCTTGGCCATCGTCCGCTTCGCTTCCTCTTACTGGTGCACGGCGACGCGCGGCCCGTCCGCCACTGCCGCATCGCTCGCGTCGACGTGTGCCGCGGCCGGCGCCCGCGACGCGGGAGCCTCCATTCGCCGCACCTTCGAGACCGTCGCCACGCCCCCGATCGTCAGCAGCAGCCCGAATACCGCCATCGCGTAGCCGAATTTCCGTTGTGCCTGCCGGCCGACGGTCAGCCCCCAGGTGATCGCCGCCGTCCACAGCCCGTTGCAGAAGTGATAGACGCTGGCCACGACGCCGAGTACGTACAGCGGCGCCCAGAACACCTTCATCTGCATCGCGCGGACCACCGTGTTCGGCGCATCGTGCGGATCAAAGTATGAGCCGCCGAACGGTTTGCCCAGCCAGTGCATGTGCCAGAGGTGCGCCAGGATGAAGACGAACGCGATCATCCCCGTCCAGCGCTGCAGCGTGTACCGCCAGTTCGCGCCGTAGCCGTACGTCGCCGCGTTCGACCGCCCGCTCATGATGATGACGATTCCCAGCACCGCGTGGAACAGAATCGGCAGGAAGATGCCGACGATCTCGACCGGCACGAGGAACGACCCGAGCGAGTGAATCTGGTCCACCCGCGCCTGGAACTCGTCGCCGCCGAAGAGAATGGTCGAGTTCACCGTCAGGTGCATGACGAGGAAGACGCCGACCGGGATGATGCCGGAGAGCGAGTGCAGGCGGCGGAGCAGGAAATAGTAGCGGTCGCGGATGTTGGGCGATTCACCGGTCGCTGTGGACACTGATCCAATCCTCTCGGGGCGTACGAAGCAGGTGCTTCGCGGGCGGCCATTATAGAATAAGGGAGTGAACGATCAACCCGCCTCGGCCGCACGAGGATCGTACCCGCGCGAGGATGAACCACTGCCGGGGCTATTGCCGAGTGCGCGCATGCTGCAACTTCCGTCCGAGAACGCCCCGCCGCCCGCCACCGGCCGCGCGGCGCACCCGCTCGGCCCGCTCTGGACGCGGGAACGCCTCGCGCATCCGCTGCTCGGGCGGCTGATCGCGCTGGCCCTGGCCGCAGCCTGCGTCGCGCTGCTCGGTGCGGCCGCGCGTGTCCAGCCAAGCCCAACCGGAGTCGGTACGCACACGCGGCTGGGCCTGCCGCCCTGCGGCTTCATGCAGCTTACCGGCCTGCCCTGCCCGAACTGCGGCATGACCACCGCATTCGCGCACACGGTGCGCGGCCACTGGCCCGCCGCGCTGCGCGCGCAGGCAATGGGCTTTTTGCTCGCGCTGATGACGGGCGTCACTGCGGTTGGCTGCGCGGTCGTCGCGCTCACCGGCCGGACGTGGGTGATCAACTGGTACCGTGTGCCGCCCGGCCGTGCCCTGCTCGTCATCTGCTTGATGTTCCTTGCCGCCTGGGCCGTCAAGATTGTCCAGACGCTGGCGCCGCGCGGCTTGCCCTGAGGTGCCCACGCGGTACGATGATTCCTTTGTGGCGGGCGTTTCGCCACCGCTCCCCAAGAGGCTTGTTCATGCGCCGGTTCACGCTCCCCCTGCTCTGCGCGTCCATATCACTCGCCGCGTTCACCTGCACCGGGTGCAACGTTCTGATTCCGGCGATGATCCTCGCCGGCCCGCCGACCAAGGAAGTCAAGGCCGAGTTCTCCCGCCTGGCCGACAAGAAGGTCCTCGTGCACGTCTGGGTGCCCCCGAGCGTGCAGCAACTCTATCCCCACTCGCGCTTCGACGTAGCCCGCTATGTCGCCGGCAAGCTCCGCGCCGACATCAAGGGCGTCACCACCGTCAGCACCAACAAGGTCGAGGACTACGTTTCGCGCTCCTCCGACCCGGTCATCGACTCCGCCGAACTCGGCCGCCGCTTCGATGCCGACATGGTCGTCTACATCGAGGTGCTCACCTACCAGATGCGCGATCCGGACTCGCCGCAACTCTTCCGCGGACAGATCAGCGGATCGGTCAACGTCTTCGATCTCGTCTCCGCCGGCGAGCAGGCCGAGCGCTATGAACTGAGTTCAGCCACGGCGGTGCACCCGCCCAGCGGCCCCGTCAGCGTTCTCAAGACCGACGAGCAGACGATCCGCAAACAGACCTCCGAGGCCTTCGCCGAAGAAGTCTGCAAGAAGTTCAAGGACCACAAGGTCGAGCTGGAGTAGCGCGGGCGGATGAGACGGTCTGCACATCGCCGCTGGCTGGCGTTGCTGCTGCTGCTGCTGCCGGCCGCCGGCTGCGGACAGAAGTTCGGCGCCCTGGCCTATTGGCTCGGCCTGTATCCCCGCCCGAAAATCGAAGCCCAGTTCACCCTCACCAAAGGGCCGCTGCTCGTTCTCGTCGAAGACGACTACGACCTCTCCGGCGCCCCGGAGTTCCGCGACGCCCTCGCCTCATCCGGCGCCG
>CAZNDQ010000308.1:2848-5409 GCA_964571825.1 uncultured Planctomycetales bacterium
GTCAACAAGCGGGTCGTCCCGCTGGAGCGACTCCGCAACCTGCGCGCCACGCACCCCGACTACGAGAAGATCCCCGCCGACCGACTCGGACGAATGGTTGAGTCGGAGCAGGTGCTCTGGATCAAGATCGTCGAGTATTACACCGGCCTCGAGGAAGCCGAAAGCGCGAACGAGGCCGCCCGTCTCGCCTGCACTGTTCGCGTCCTCGACACTCGCGCCGAGACGCGCGACGACGTCCGGCTCTGGCCTGACAGCCGCGAACCGCACCGCGAGACCGTCAACTCGTCGCTCGGACGCATTCAGCGCTTCGGCGCCGAACGCGTCAGCCGCGAGCTGATTGAGGAAATGGCCGACCGCATCGCCAAACTGTTCTACACCTACTACGAAGAGCCGAAATAGTCCCGCCGACCGGCCGCACACCCATGAGCCATTCGCGCCTGCTGCTGCTCGTCGATCACCGCCCCGATCTCCACTCGTGGCGGATGATGTGCGACCTGGCCGAGGACCTTGCCGCGGAGTTCGACGTACGCGTCGGCGCGATGGGCGCGGTCGTGCCGTCGCGTCTGAGCGCCTGCGCCGCGGCCGTTCACCGCCTCGGCTTCCCGCCGCCGGCCCCGCT
Organism: uncultured Planctomycetales bacterium; assembly: GCA_964571825.1. Taxonomy (GTDB): domain Bacteria; phylum Planctomycetota; class Phycisphaerae; order UBA1845; genus CAZNDQ01. Next base: position 3,468 of record CAZNDQ010000308.1, read on the forward strand.
CGCCGCCGTCCCGTGGCTCCGCGCCCTGCAGCGGCGGTGCTCATTCGACGTCGTTCACGCCTGGGGCGTGGTCCCGACCGCGGTTGCCCGCATGGCCCTGAGTGCCGCCCCGCCGATCGTCGCCACAATCGACGAACCGCTCGCCGGCGCCGACGAGGAAAAGTGGTTGGCCACAGCGCGGGCGGACCGGGCGCTCCCGCTCCTCTGCCCGACCGCGACGATCCGCCGGGTGCTCGTTGAAACCGGCCATCCGATGACGGACTGCGCCGTCATCCGCCCGGCCGTCGATTTCGGCGAACTCAACCGCGCGCGGCAAACGAAACTCCGCGCCCGCCTCGGTCTCGCGCCCGAGCAGCCGCTGCTCGTTACGCTGCCGCCGCCGTCGCGCGCGGGCGGACAATACTACGCCATCTGGGCCGGCGCGCTTTGCCGCCAGATCTTCCCCGACCTGCGCATGATCGTCCCCGGCGAATCGCGCGAGCAGGCGCGCCTGATGCGCTTTACCCCCAGCTTCCAGCAGCCCGACCTGGCGCATTTCACCGGCGACGATGTCTCCTGGGCCGAGGTCCTCGCCGCGGCCGACCTCTGCCTCGCCCCCGCGCTCGAACCCATCTCGACCGTGCCGCTCGCCTGGGCCATGGCCGCCGGCGTGCCGCTCATCGGCAGCGCCATCCCCGCCGTCACCGAACTCCTCTCGCACGACCTGAATGCGCTGCTCTGCCGCGCCGGCGAACCCGACCGTCTCGCCGCGCGCGTGCTCCAGCTCCTGCGCGACCGCGCCAAGGCGCGCCAGCTCGCCAACACCGCACGCTCCCAGGCCTTCGAGGTCTTCTCCCGCCGCCGCATGGTCGAGCAGCACCACCTCGTATACCGCAACCTGCTGGCCGGGCGCGCCCCGCTCGACGGCGTCGCCGACTCCGCCGTGCATGCCTGACGCCCGCCCGGTCGTTGTCTCCGGTCCGCATGGCCGCTCCGCCTCACCCGTCGTATCATGCCCCCATGAGCGCGGACGATCGACAGCCGGCGACCCTTCCCCGCGCCGCCGACGCGCTCGCCTCGCTGCATGCGCTTCCGCCCGAGCCGTTCTGCCGTGCGTTGTTGCCCCACGTCTCCCGCACTTTCGCCCTCAGCGTCCCCTGCCTGCCGCCGCCGCTCGACCTGCACGTCACCGTCGCCTACCTGCTCTGCCGCCTCGCCGACACCATCGAAGACAGCCCCCACTGGACGGCCGGCGACCGCCAGCGCGCCTTCGCCGCGCTCGCCGCCGTCTTCGATGAGCGCGACCTCCCCGCCGGCGGACGTGCCTTCACCCGCGCGTATGGCGTGTTCGCCGGCGAGGCTGCCTGCGACCTCCTCTTTTCCCGCGCCGGCGACGTCTTCACTGTCCTCGCCGCCTTCCCCGCGCCGGCCATCGACGCCACCCGACGCTGCGTCTGCGAGATGATCGAGGGCATGAGCCGTACGCCGCTCGCCCGGCCCGATCAGCACACAGCGCGGCTTTTCCGCTCGCTCGACGAACTCGAACAGTACTGCCACTACGTCGCCGGCGTCGTCGGCCTGATGCTGACTCGCATGTTCGACGACTTCCTCACCGGAGTGGCCCCGAACGGCCCCCGCTTCGCCTCGCCGCCCCGTCTCGAACAGGGCCGCCGCTTCGGCCTCGGCCTGCAGATGACCAACATCCTCGTCGATCAGGCCGACGATGCGCGCCTCGGCAAATCCTACATCCCCGCCCTCGATGGCCTCCCGCCCGCACAGCGGCTCCCCCACCTGCTCAACCGCGCGCGATCCCACCTCGATCAAGCGCTCGAATACTCGCTCGCCCTCCCGGCTGCGCCGCCGGGCCTGCGCACCTTCTGCCTCCTGCCCCTCTTCTTCGCGCTGCGCACGCTGCGCCTGGTCGAGGCCAGCCACGCGGGCACCCTCGCCGCCGACCGCCCGA
>CAZNDQ010000309.1:0-5399 GCA_964571825.1 uncultured Planctomycetales bacterium
CGCGCCCTCGGGCGCGCTGTTTCCCGCCCCAGTTATGTTCCTGCGCCGGCGGCTGCGATGCGGCTGGCCCTTGGAGAGGTCGCGTCGCTCATCCTCGACGGGCAGCGCGTGCTGCCGCTCCGGGCCCAAGCTTCCGGCTATCACTTTCGCCATCCCCACATTCACGACGCACTCAACCACCTGTTTGCCCGGCAACACCGTGCACCCGATCAACAAGCTGCACCGGGGCGCGGCGAGGCAGGTGGTACGTAAGGTCTTGTCATACATGGAATTGGAGGCAATGCCCGCCGACGGCCGCACCCGCGCCGCTTCCAGCTCGATTTGTCGAAGACCCTTTGCTTCCGGCGGCCCGACGTGAGCCCGGCCGGATTGCCCTTGCATATTGACTGGCGTTGCTGTAGAGTCATTTCGCTGCGAGTCACGGCGCACACCTGTTTTTTCGGTTTCTTTGTCGTTTTTTTTTAGGAGACGTTCGATGAGCGCGCGCGTACGTGTGTTGGGCTCGGGGATGTTCGTTGTGACCGCAGTGGCGGCCTGTCTGGTGATCGCGGAGGACAAGGAGCCGGCGTCGTCCGAGATGCCGCCGGGTTACGAGAAGATGATCCAACTGGGCACGCCCGGCGAGCACCACAAACATCTGGCACCGTTCGCCGGCAACTGGACCGCGCTGGCGAAGTTCTGGATGGACCCGGCCCAGCCGCCGGAGGAGACTTCGGCCACGGCGTCGTTCAAGTGGATTCTCGACGGTCGCTATCTGCAACTGGAATACCGCTCCGAGTGGATGGGGCAGCCGTTCACCGGCCAGAGCATCATGGGCTACGACAACCAGAAGCAGCAGTACTTCAGCACGTGGATCGACAGTATGAACACCGGGCTGTACACCTCGTACGGCACCTGCGACGCTACGCACAAGGCGTTCACGTTCCACGGTGACATGATCGACCCCATCACCGACAAACCGAAAAAGACGCGCAGCGTCTACCGCGTTCTGAGCGACGCGAAGATCCAGTTTGAATGGTACGAGACGGGCGAAGACGGCAAGGAAATGAAAGCCATGGAGATCGTCTACACCCGCGTGTAGGTCGCGTGGAAGCCGGGCAGGCTGGGCGGGGATAGACGCGGTGCACGGGCATCAGCCCGGGGGTGCCGCTGCCGCCAGGAATGTGAAGTGCAATCGTCACGAGCAAAGTCGCTATTTGAGGAAAGGAACGAGCCATGAAAGCACGAGTGTTGTGTACGCTGGCGCTAGTGATCGGCGCGGCCGGACTGCTCCGCGGGACGGCGGTGCAGGCCGACGAAAAGGAGCCCGCCAAGAAAGTGATCGACGCAGCGAGGCAGGCGGCCCAGGATGAGGCGGGCAAGATGGTGGACCAGGCGAAAGAGAAGCTGGCAGGCAAGCCGGAGTCCGCGGAATCGGGCCAGGCGGAGATGATGGAGATGCTCGCCAAACTCGGTGCGCCCGGCGAGTACCATCAGCATCTCGAGCCGATGGTCGGACGCTGGAAGGCCGCCGTGAAAATGCGTTGGGACGAGAACTCGGAGTGGGAGGAATCCACCGGCATCATGGAGAACAAGTGGCATCTGGGCGGCCGCTGGCTGCTGTCGCAGTTCAAAGGCGACATGTCCGGCGAGCCGTTCGAGGGCACCGGCTACATGGGCTATGACAACGTCAAGAAGGAATACGTCAGCATCTGGATGGACACGATGTGCACCGGGGTGATGGTGTGCACCGGTTCGTGCGATGCCTCGCACAGGGTCTTCACGCTCAAGGGGGAGTCACCGGACCCGATGACCAATCAGCCCTGGAAATTCCGCAATGTCTGCACGATCGTCGACGCGAACAAGCACACATTCGAAATGTTCGCCACCGGCGCCGACGGCAAGGAATACCTGATGATGGAGATCACCTACACACGGACGTAGTCGCATGGCGTCGCAAGCGCCGACGAACTCGATTGATGGATCGACGAAAGACCTCGGCCCCGGGGTGTCAGCCTCCGGGGCCGATTTCTGCGCACAGGGCCGGCGCACGCTTATTCGTTCAGCGGGAACACGCAGGCAAGATCCGTGAAGGAATGGCAGGATCTCACCACGCTGCGCCGGCCGCAATCAGATCGGGCTGCGATGACCGATGGACCGTGTCGGGCCACTGTCGGCCGGGGTCATACCAGCGCCGCATGGCCTCGCGCCACTGCTCCGGCGACTGCGTCTGCAGAAACTCGGCGCGAACCTGCTCGTGAAAGGGGTGCAGGGCGGCGTAGCGGATGGTGAACTTGCGCATGAGTTTCACCGCGAGCGCCTCGCCATGAAGCTCGGATTCACAGCGGTAGTGCAGATCGATCGTCTCGCCCTGCTCGGCAACGGTAGGCGGCGGCGGCAACGGCCGCCCCGCGAGCAGCGCCCGGCATTGTGCGAAGATCCAGGGGTTGCCGATGCAGCCGCGCGCGACCGTGACGCCGTCGACACCGGTCTCCTCGATCATCCGTACCACGTCCTGCGGCGTAAAGAGGTCGCCGCTGCCAAGGATCACGCGATCGCCTGCGTGCCTCTTGACGCGCGCGAGGAAATCCCAGCGGCTCGGGCCGACGTATCGCTGTTCGACCGTCCGCCCATGCACCGTCACGGCGCTGACGCCGGTCTCGAATGCGCCGTCCAGGATGCGAAAGAAGTGCCGCTCACTCTCGGCCGAGTCGTCCATGCCGCGGCGCATCTTGAGCGTCACCGGGACGCGCCCGGCGACGGCCTCGTAAACCCGTCTCACGATCTCCAGCGCCGCATCGGGCGATGACAGCAGAAAGCCGCCCCGGCAGCGCCCGAGGACTTTGCGCACCGGGCAGCCGAAGTTGATGTCGAGCACGTCGTAGCCGGCTTCGACCATCAGGTCGGCCGCGGCGGCGAAATGTCCGGGCTCGGCGCCCATGAGCTGGGCCCCGACGGGGTGGTCGTCCGCCGCGACGCGCAGCACGCGGCGCTGCCCTCGCCCGGGGGTAACGACGAGCTTGTCAAGCACGACTTCATTGATTGCGTATACAGCACCGTGCCGCCGCGCGATGCGACGCATCGCCAGGTCGCTGTAGCCTGAAAGCGCCGCCTGCACGACGGGAATTCCAAGTTCGAGCGTCCCAAGTGTCAGCATGTGGTGTTGCCGTATCGGGCTTACGCAGCGCCCGCCCCCGCGAGACGGAACAAGCATCGTCTGCCCACAAATCGCGTTGGACCGCCGTGGTGAGCAGACGCCCTGGCCGGAGGAGGTGATCGACTAGAGCGACCATGCGCCCATCGCGCCTCGCTCCGGCGCCTTGCCCTCTTCCCGCATTCCCCGATCTGTGGCTTCCTTGACCGAGCTGAACAGGCGCTTCTTGTCGATGTCGACGTTGTCACCCTTGTCCGAGTCCGCCGGGAAATAGATCTTGCGGCGGATGTCCGCGATCACGACCTCGTCGGACTCATACTGGACTTTCTGCTTGATATAGTCCGAAATCTTCTGCTCGATCCCCTGAACCTGCCCGAGCATCCGCGTGCCGTGGATGCCGCCCACTGCGCCGGCCGCGGCGACGATTTCCGATTCAGCCATCGGATTGGCGTCCTTGAGCTGGTTGATGTTGGCCTCGTCCTTGTCCTCGCCGAGGAGAAGGACCGTGCGGTCCGAGAGCTTCTTCATGTCCGCAATACTGGGGATCTTCATGTACTTAGTCCCCGGCGACAGCGCGACGATCACGTCGACGCTCGGATCGTCCGCCGCGTAGGAAAACGCGACGGTACAGCCAACGCTGGCTCCAACGAGGGCAAAGCGGGCGAGGTCAACCTCGGTGTTCTCCGAGAGCCACCGGTACGCCCCCAGGACATCGTGGTTCATGGCACCAAAGACGCTGCGGTCGCGCGACTCCACGCGCGACGCCAGGTTGGCCGATGCGGGTTCGGTGCTTTCACCGTGTCCGCGAAGGTCCAACGCCAGGGCGGCGATGCCGCTGCGTTGCAGTGTGCGCGCGAGCGGCTCCCAACTCTTGCGATCCGCCTGATACATGTGCAGCAGGATCGCCACGGGAGGGTGCTTGTCGCGGCTCGGATCAACGGGATAAAAATCGCCGACGATCCTCACCTGATCGCTGTCGGCAGTGACGAATTCAACCCGTTGAACGCCGTCCGCCTCGCCGTCCGCCACGGCGATCGATCCCGTCATACCAACAAGAATTGAGAAAAGAATCACGCGTGTAAACATGGCCAGATCCTCCCGATGAAAACTGGGCGAGGGTCACGTCCAGCGGATCGGACCCCGTATGACATAGTATGTCCACGTCCGCGGTCCCGCAACCGTTGCGGCCCGCAAACCTCCAGGAGGACGGGGCTCGCGTGCGGGCGCAAGTCGCCTTGCAACAGTCAATTATGCGCGACGCTACCGGCGGATTGCCCGGATCGGCCGCTTGATCGCGCGCATACGTCCCGCTACGATCTGACGACTGGCTGACGAGGCCGCGCGGATGAAGTTGATGCTGATCACCGAAATGCTCGCGCAGACGGGCTCCGCTCGTGAAAAGATGGCCGATGTCATCCGCTGGGGCATGATCCTGATGATTGCCGGATTCGTGCTGGGCGTCGGGATCATGGTCCTGCGCAAGCGGATTCTCGGAAAGCGCGATGAGGCACCGCAGCCGTGGACCCTGGAGCAATTGCGCGAACTACATTTGCGGGGAGAAATCTCGGACGAGGAGTTTGAGAACCTGCGGGCGCAACTGGTTTCGGACCTGAGCCGCACCCGGACGGGCGCGGGTCCGGAAGCATCCTGAACCGAGCCGGAGGCAAAACGACACTTCAAGTCGTTGCGCGGCTGCGGACGATAACACCAGCAACCCGGGCGGCAGCCGGAATCGGCCCTGGAGCAGTGCGGAATGGCGACGACGAACAAAGGCAACGGCGGTACGGGCAGTGGCGGCACTGGGCGCGGCCGGCGTACGACGGTCTGCAGCTTCTGCGGCAAGCCGCAGCGCGACGCCGGTCCGATGGTCGAGGGGCCGAGCGACGTACACATCTGTGCCGCCTGCGTCGAACTGTGCCACAACATCATTCGTCAGGAGCGGCGCAAGGGAGCTGCAGCGCGCAGCCCCTTTGGCGCGATTCCCACGCCGCGCGAGATCTACGAGTTTCTCACGCAGTACGTCATCGGCCAGGAGGACGCCAAAAAAGCCCTGGCCGTGACGGTACACAATCATTACAAGCGGCTGACCCACGTCGATACGGCCGACGACGAGGACGTCGAGATTGACAAGTCCAACGTCCTGCTCATCGGCCCGACCGGCAGCGGCAAGACGCTCATGGCGCGGACGCTGGCGCGCATCCTCAACGTGCCGTTTGCCATCGGTGACGCGACGACGCTCACCGAAGCAGGCTACGTGGGCGAGGAC
>CAZNDQ010000310.1:0-5386 GCA_964571825.1 uncultured Planctomycetales bacterium
GTGAGTTGGCGCGGCCGTTCAAGATGACGCAGCCGGCGATCGCGAAGCACCTGAAGGTGTTGGAACGGGCGGGGTTGATTACTCGGCGGCGGGATGCGCAGCGGCGGCCCTGCCGGCTGGAAGCGAAGCCGTTGGCGGAAGCGAACGAATGGCTGGAGCGATACCGAAAGTTCTGGGAGGGCATCTACCAGCGGCTGGATGCACTGCTGGAAGAGATGAAGGCTGAAGACAAGAGGGACGTAGAAACACCGAACAACGAAGGAGACCCGTCATGAAAACCGGAGGGGCCTTGCAGGTCACGACACCGTCGGAGCGGGAGATTGCGTTGACGCGGGTGTTCCATGCGCCGCGGAGGCTGGTGTGGGAAGCGCACACGAAACCGGAGCTGGTGAAGAAGTGGTGCTTCGGGCCGGACGGTTGGTCGTTGGTGGTGTGCGAGATCGATCTGCGGGTGGGCGGGAGATTCCGCTATGTGTGGCAGCACGCTGAGAAACCGGAAATGGGGATGGGCGGCGAGTACCGGGAGATCGTGCCGCAATCGCGGATCGTGAACACGGAGCAGTTCGACCAGGCGTGGTACTCGGGTGATGCGGTGGTGACGACGACGTTTGAGGAACGAGGCGGTAAGACGACGCTGACCTGCACGATCCTGTATGACACGAAGGAGATCCGCGACGCGGTGCTGAAGTCGCCCATGAAGGATGGGATGGAGCTGGGGTACGATCGGCTGGAGGCGCTCCTGGCGGCCTGAATCCAACGGGCGTGCTCGATTCGTGCGGGCCGACACATTACGGTGGAGCCCTGATGCGCATCGCGGTGGTGTCCGACATTCACGGAAACCGCACGGCCTTCGAGGCCGTGTTGGCGGACCTGCGGGAGACCTCGCCCGATCTGGTCCTGCACGGAGGCGACCTGGCCGACGGTGGATCGAGTCCCGCCGAAGTCGTGGATCGCGTGCGCGAACTCGGCTGGGCGGGTGTGCTGGGCAACGGGGACGAGATGCTGGCGCGGCCGGAGGCTCTGGAAGAGTTTGCAAAGGAGCATTCGGCGGCGCTGGAGCCGCTGTTCGCCGTGGTGCGGGAGTTGGCGGCCGCAACGCGGGAGGCGCTGGGGGCGGAGCGGCGAGCGTGGCTGGGCCGGCAGCCGCGTGCGCAACGCCTTGACACACTGGCGCTGGTGCACGCGAGTCCGGAGAATCCGTGGCGCTGCCCGACGCCGGACGCGCGCGATGACGAACTGGAGTCGGTGTATGGCGTGCTCGAACGGGCGGTAGTGGTATATGGGCACATCCATCGCCCGTTCATCCGCAGCGTGTCGGGGATAATCGTGGCCAACTCGGGCAGCGTGGGGCTGCCGTATGACAATGACGCCCGCGCCGCCTATCTGCTGCTTGACGATGGCCGGCCGGTCATCCGCCGCGTCGAGTATGACGTGGAACAGGAGATTCGGTTGCTCGAGCGTAGCGGTCTTCCGCATGCGGAATGGGTGGCACGGGTTCTGCGGAGCGGGCGATTCGAGATGCCGAGCGGAATGCGGCGTGAGGGTCCACAATCGACGATGTGACGGCGTCAGCACCGGGTGGCGGACGGAGCTGCGGTGAAGAAGAAAAAGAGCAGGCGAGCGAAGGGAGCGGGGAAGAGGAAGGCGGCGAAGCGCGGGGAGGCGCTGCGCGGGGAAGCATCGCGCGGAGCGGGGCGAGGGAAGGCTCGTGCGCGCGGCGAACGCGATTCGGCAACGCCCAGCGAGCCGGGCAGGGGCACGCAGAGTCCGACGCCCGGGTTGTCCGTCCGAGAGCGAGTGGAGTCGGCCGTGGCGGCGCTGCGGCGGCTGGCGAACCGCAAGACGCGCGAGGAGATGGGGCCGCGATACGGGATCGTGGCGAGCAGCGCACTGGGGGTGCCGGTGGCGAAGATCCGGCAGGTGGCCAGGGCATGCGGGCGGGACCACGAGCTGGCGGCGGCGCTGTGGGAAACGGAGATCTACGAGGCGCGGATGCTGGCGGCGTTCGTCGATGAGCCGGCGCGGGTGACGCCCGCGCAGATGGATGCGTGGTGCCGGGACTTCGACAACTGGGCGATCTGCGACACGGTGTGCTTCCACCTGTTCGACCGGACGAAGCACGCGATGAGCAAGGCGGCGAAGTGGGCTGGGCGGCGCGAGGAGTTCGTGCGACGCGGAGCGTTTGCGCTGCTGGCGAGCGTCGCGCTGCACAACAAGGCGGTGACGGATGAAGAGTTGGCGCGGGCGCTGCCGCTCTTGGAGGAGGGCGCGAAGGACGGGCGGAACTTCGTGAAGAAGGCGGTGAGCTGGGCGCTGCGGGCGATCGGGGGGAGGCGGAAGGCGCTGCGGGCGGAGGTCGTCGAGATGGCGGAGCGGCTGGCGGCATCGACGGAGGCGGCCGCGCGGTGGGTGGGGCGGGACGTGCTGCGCGGGCTCAAGCGGTAGCGCCGGACAGGCCGTGGCACGAGTCGACGAGTGTGTGTTACCGTAAGGTTAAGCGGGTGAAGGTATTTGGCGCGCGCGCGGTTTTTTTCGCGCGGCCGCGCCCGATCCCGGTGCGCTCATCGCCTTTCTGGTGCGCGGCGGAGGTGAGACAAGTGCGGGGCGTCGCGGATCGACGCACCGGCCGGGTACGGAACGACTATTCGATTGTCAAAGAGCGGCTGGTCCGGGGAGTTGGACCTGCCGGCAGGGAATCGGCAGCACTGCCTCGCGACCCATGCCCCGTCGCACAAGGAGAATGGGCGCGCGCTCAGGATTCGGAGCCGATTGCTGAGCGCCGGAACCGGCGATCAGGGCTACGGGCGTCGCCCGAGGGAGAACAGGGGAGCAGGAGAGAAGAAAAGAGTACGTTGAGAGATTTCAGATTTGAGGATTTGAGAGTTCACAAAAGAATGGCGCGGAGGGGGTGAGTTCGTCGCACGAGCAGGCGCGAAGAACGGATGCGCGTGCCGGGGCGAGGGCACGACCGAGTGAGAGAACCCGCACGCGATGAGGGCATTCAGTTGAGGCAATCGGGCGGCGTGGCCGTGCTCGTCGTGCCGAAGATGGTAGCGAAGGTCATGAAGTCGGTCAGGTTGACGGTCCCGTCGGCGTTGAGGTCGGCGCAGGAAAAGACCTCCGGCGGGCAGATCCAATTGGGATCCGAGAACCCATAGCAACTAACAAAGGCGTTGAAGTCGAGGAGATCGACGGCGCCGCCGCTGTAGTTCATGTCCCCGCACGCGCACTGCACGCCGCCCTCGACCAGACATCCCCAGCGGGCGATGTGAGACGACGGGTATGAACCGGCCGAGTAGAACATGCCGCCGACATAGAGGCCGGGACCATGCAGATCGTCGAATACGGCCATCGCGTTGACGCGATCGCTGTCCGAAGTGAAGATCTCCGACTCCAGGTAATGGGGAGTGATGCCGCTCCCCAATGCAGACCACGAGTTGCCGTCCCAGCGGGCGATCTTTCGGGCCTCGGCGCCGCCGGCCTCGGTGAAGCTCCCGCCGACGTACAATGCCTCGCCGCTGCCGTCGTCGAACACGGTCATCGCGCGAACCCAGTCGTTCGTCCCGGACCCCAGCGCCGTCCACGAATTACCGTCCCACCTGGCGATGTAGTTGGCCGGTGCACCGCCGGCCATGGTGAACCGCCCACCAGCATACAGTGCCGGGCCGTTCCCATCGTCATGAATCTGGAGTGCTGTCACCTGCTCATTCATTCCACCGCCGACATCGGTCCAGGTGCTGCCGTCCCATTTGACAATGTGGCTCGCCGGCTGGCCCCCTGCCATCGTCAGCCAACCACCGACGTACAATGCCGGGCCGCTGCCGTCATCAAAGACCTGCATGGCGTAGATCGCCCCGGTCACGCCGCCGCCCACGTCAGACCAATTCGTCCCGTCCCATCTGGCAACGCGATCTACCGGCACGCCATCGATCGAGAAGAAGAGACCCCCCGCGAAGAGTTCGGGACCGTTGCCTGAATCGAATGCTTCCAGCGCATAGACTTTACCTCCTGTCCCCACAGCCACCCAGGACGATCCATCCCACCTGGCGACGCCCCACTTCGGCGGGTCACTGGATTGCGCGGGCTCGCCACCGGCATACAATTCGGGTCCGTTCCCCAGATCAAACACGCCGAGGGTATGAATCGTGTGGTCCTCGTATTCGAGATTCCGTTGCCAGCCGAAGCCGCCCCACTTGTTGTACGAGGTTTGGTCAGCCATTGTCCACGACATATACTTCGTGCCCCCGGCGAACAGTGCCGGGCCAGTTCCGTCATCGAAGGCGGCGAGGCTGAACACCTCGCTGTCCAGCGGGTAGGTCCACCGCTGAACCGGATCGGCGTAGGATTCGAAGTACTCCCAATACCATATCCCCTGGCTCCATGTGGCGATGGACGGCCCGACCGGCGACCAGAAATCGCCGGCCACATGCAGGTGCACTCCGGACCCATTATCAAACGATGCCATCGCGTACACAACGCTGTATTCCGGATCGAAGTCGTAATCGTTAATGTCCTGCCAACTGTTCCCGTTCCAGCGGTGAATTCGCTCGTAGTAGTATGAGAGGCAATCGAACCCGGCGAACAAGGCCACGCCCGTTCCGTCATCCCCGGCGTACAGCGCTGTCACGTCATTGTGGAATCCGGCGCCCATCGCCGACCACGCCGCCCCATCCCACCGGCCGACCTTGGCAAGCGCCATGCTCCCCGCGGACGAGAACTCGCCGCCGACGATGAGACTGTCGCTGCCGCCCTCATTGAACACCGCCAACGCCCGGACCGCGCCGTCCAGTTCGCCGTCGATCATCGACCAGTTCGCGCCGTCCCACCGCGCCAGGTGTCTGGCGGTCGTTGTGCCCGCCGACGTGAAGTCGCCGCCGGCGTAGAGCGCCGGACCATTCCCATCGTCGTACACCGCAAGCGCGTACACCACGCCGCCGACCCCCTCGCCAAGCGCCGACCAGGCAGTGCCATTCCACCTGGCGATGCCGCTCGCCGGCGAGCCATCGGCCATGGTGAATTCGCCGCCAACAAATAGCGCCGGCCCATTTCCATCGTCGAACAGCGCCAACGCGTTCACCGGGCCGTCCACCCCGCCCCCCAGCGCCGACCACGCCTGCCCGTCCCATTGGGCAACATGATTCAGTGCTGTTCCATCGATCGTCTGCGTAAACCCCCCGCCCGCGTACAGCGCTGCACCTTCACCCAGGTCGAATCCGCCGAGTGCACGCACCTCATCATTCAGCCCCTGCCCAAGCGCGAAGTACTGGCCATCCTGCCGCTTGGCGATGCGATTGGCCGTGATCGTCCCCGCCGCGACGAAGCGGCCGCCCATGTACAGCGCCGGCCCGCTCCCGGAGCCGTCGTCGAACGACGCGAGCGCGAACAC
>CAZNDQ010000311.1:0-5375 GCA_964571825.1 uncultured Planctomycetales bacterium
ATGACGGCGTCGAAGGGGCGGGCGGAGAAGAGGCGGTCGAGGAGTGCGGCGTCGGCGACGTCGCCGACGATGAGTTCTGCGGCGGGGTCGACGGCGGCGCGGTGGCCGGTGACGAGGTTGTCGAGGACGACGGCGTCGTGTCCGGCGCGGAGGAGAGCGCGGAGGCAGTGACTGCCGACGTAGCCTGCGCCGCCGGTGACGAGGATTCGCATGCGCGGTGCATCTTCGCGGTTGGCGGCGCGGGGCGTCAATAGCGGCGCGGCGGCGCCGGCGCAGCGTGCAGCACGAGGCGCGACCGACGATCACGGTGCTGCGAACAGTCGGCGGAGGCGAGCGAGGCCGGCTTCGTTGTCGATAACGGCGATCTCGATGCGGGCGCGGGCGAGGGCGCGGTAGAGGTAGCGGTGGATGTGCATGGCGCGGAGATCGTGCTCGTCGTATTGGGGGATGATGAGCCAGAGCGGGGTTTCGCGGCGGATGAGTTCGTCGGCCCAGGCGGCGGTGGCGTCGGCGTCGGCGGTGAGGGCGGGCTCGTCGGCGAGTTCGGCGTCGAGGTCGAACCAGCCGAGCCGGCGGGCACGGTGCGCGGGGAAGGTGCGAATGGGGCCGCGGTGATCGGAAAGATGCAGCTCGCGAATGAAGGGCCAGAGGTCTTCGGTGAGGAGGAGGGTGTCGGCGGGGCCGACGTGTTCGCGCCAGCGCTGGACCTGGGCGCGGATGGAGGGGTCGCCGGGGTCGCGGGCCATACCGAAGACGAAGAGGGCCGCGGGGATAACCAGCGCGGCGGCGGCGACGGCGATGGCGCGTTCGGCGCGGCGAGGAAACCACATTTGTGCGGCGCGTTCCAGTAGCAGCGAGACGAAGACGATCCAGGCGGGCCAGGCGAGGACGTCGTACCGCCCGACGACGTAGTTGGGGCGAACGAGAAGCGAGTAAAGCCAGGCAGCGAGGAGTGGCGCGAGGGCGAGGATAGCCCAGTAGGAAATGCGGAATGCGGAATGCGGAATGCGGAATACAGACGGGCGATCACTTGGTGGCGTGCTGGGCGCGTGTGCGATTCGAGATGCTTCGCTTCGCTCAGCATGACGGGTTTCAGGTGCGGTGGCTGATGTGGGAGGTGGGATGACGGAAGAATTGCGGATTGTCCCGGCGCGCCGGGACGGATTGCGGAATGAAGAGGAAGTGACGTAGTGACGAAGTGACGAAGTGACGGAGGAAGGGGGAGTATCCTGCGCGCGGCGCGGGCGGAGCAAGGCGCCGAGCAGTGCGGCCGTGATCGCCAGGCCGCCGAGCCAGCGGGCGAGGGGGACGGCGGCGCTCCAGCCGGTGCGCGTGAGGTTGTTGAGCGCGTCCGTCCACATGAGCAGCAGTGGCGGCGGGTCGCCGGTGGGAGTAAAGGCCATGAGGCTGCGGAGGGGTGCGGGGAGCGGGGAGTCGAGCGCGGTGCGAGCGGCGATCCAGGTGCCGCTGCCGCTGGAGGCGAGGGGCAGGATGACGGCGAAGAAGAAGGGCGCGAAGAGTATCGCGACGGCGGCGTGGGTGGTGAGCCATTGGCGTGCAGCGCGGCGGCGGTCGGGGGCGACGAGGAGGCAGGCGAGGGTGGCGGGGAGACAGAAGAGGGAGAAGTAGTGCGTGAACAACATCAGGAGGAGGACGAGCGCGTACGCGGCCCAAATCCCTCGGCGCGCGGTGCGCGCCGCTTCGTAGAGGAGCCAGCCGGCCGCGGCGGCGAGGAGCATCCAGAAGGCGTAGACGCGGACCTGGTGGGCGTGGAAGACGGCAAGGGGGGAGAGGGCGGCGAGCAGCACAGCCACGAAGGCGGTGCGGCGGCCGGCGCAGCGCGCGGCGGCGAGGGCGATGAGCGGGATCGTGAGCAGCGAGCAGAGGGCGGAGAGGCTGCGCAGTGCAGCCGGTGACTCGCCGAAGGCGCGCGACCAGAGGTGGAGGAGGGCAAAGTAGGGGACGCTGGTGACTTCGCGCCAGAAGGGCGGGCCGTCGGGGGGCCAGTGGGCGAAGTGGTGGGCGACGTACCAGGAGAGGGTTTCGTCGAGCCAGAACTCGTGGCGGTCGAGCTGGGCGAAGCGGACGACGGTGGCGAGTAGAAGGGTTCCCGTCATGCAGAGCACCAAGGTGCGTGTCGGACTGTGGCGCGGCGTTGGCTCGCTCTGCGTGGTCATGTGCGTCCGATCATGGGCCTTCGAGTCGTGCGAGCGCGCGGAGGAACTCAGCGTCTAACTCGCCTTCGGTCAGGCAGTACAGTCCGGCGGGCACGATGTTGACGCGGATCCCGTCGACGACCGTTGAGCCGATCAGTGTCCGGGAGGTGACATATGCGGTATTCAAGCCGGTGTTGCGGCAGAATCTCACCAAGCTCGAGTTCGAGTTGAATTGTCGGACTTGAGCGTCGGACCATTTGACCTCGCAAGCGGACGAGACGCTCATGTCGGCGCTGAGCAGGACCAGGTCCACTTCGTCCCATCGTGCTCCTGATTTCCAGCGTGCGTAATGTACGCCGTACGGCGTCTGAAAATACTGTGCAACGATGGCGTTTTCGACGAGGCGGCCGATGGTCTGTTCGTCATCGGCTGCGGGGCCGAACAGGGCGCAGCGCAAGGACGGGTTGGTGAGATAGACCTTGAACGCGTTGGCACGACGGAAGCGATTGGCCGTGCGATCGACGCGGTGGACGACGCGGATGAGGAAGGCCGCTTCGAGGTATTCGAGATAGCGGCGGATGGTGTTCTTGGCGACGCCGGATTTTTGCGCGAGTGCTTCGAGCGAGACCTCCTGTGCGGTCTGGTACGCAAGTGCTGAGAACAGGGCGTTCAGTTCCTGTGTATCCTGAATCCCGTAGAGGCCGGGGAGGTCGCGCAGCAGGACCTTGTCGAGGATGTCGCTGCGGATGTAGCGTTCGGGGTGTTCACGTATTCTCGGTGTCGTGATGACTTCGGGGTAACCACCGAAGTCGAGGTAGTCGAGAAACTCGCGATTCAGCTGTTCGATTGCTGATCGGATGGTCGTCAGGTCGTCCTGGCGAAAGTTCGCATTGGCGTTCTCGGGCCAATGTTCAAGCGGATGGGTCGCCTTGCCCGACAGGCGGCGGAATTCGGCGAAGGTGAGCGGCGGGAGGAGGAACTCGGTGAAGCGTCCGGCGCCGGACTCGCAGCTCTGGCGGCTGAGGGCGGCGGCGGCGGAGCCGGAGACGATGAAGCGATTGCCGGGGTAAGAGTCGACGAGCGACTTGAGGTGGACGTGCCAGTCCCTCAGATACTGGATCTCGTCGAAGAAGACGTAGAACCCCTTGGCGTCTTTGATGTCGTTTGCCTGGCGGAAGAACTCGAACAGGCGTTCGAGCGGAATGCCGGAGTAGGTTGGGGTATCGACGGAGACGTAGCAAATCCGTTTGGGCAGAGCACCCGACTTGAGCAGGTCAGCGATCATGTGGTGGATGAGGACGGTCTTGCCAATGCGGCGCGGGCCCATGAGCACTACCGCTCTACGTACGGTGCTTTCGGTAATCAGGTGTTTGAAGCCGGCGACGTAGTCCCGCCGCTGATATGCGTCAAGTTGAGAGTCGATCTGGTGTGGCGGCTGCCACCACGGATTGTCGTAGCGGATGCGCTCAACTATCTGTTCGACAGGGATTTGCAGCACTGGCTTCACCTAAGATCAATCGACTGATCTTAATCGTAGGCTGAACTTGCGTGTTGTCAAACTGTCGTTTGCGCTGCTTATCGGACGGCAGGGAATCGGGAGAGCAGCCGGTGCACGGGTCAAAAGCCGGCGGGGAGAGCGCCCCACTGGTCCCAGTCGGGGACGTAGTGGGGGTCGTTGCTGCGGCCGACGTGGCCGATACGCCAGCGCGGGGTGTTGGTGGTGAGCATGTCGGCGCGGGCGCGGTAGCCGTCGGCGTGTCCGTCGGCGTGGACGGCGTTGGTCCGGCCGCCCCAGTGGCGGAAGCACGTTGTGGGGTTCTGGTTGGGCAGCCAGTAACCACCATAGCGCGAGGTGCGGAACTGCCAGTAGGGCTCGAGCCAGCAGTTGTTCTGCACGAGCGAGCCGGGGTTGGCGAAAACGGAGAGGTCGAGGGCGGTGTCGGCGAAGAGGAAGAGGTCGGCGGGGCGGCGGATCTGGGCTGTGCGCTTCCAGGGGCGGTTGCCGCCGAGGCCGGCGGGGTGGGTTGCGGGGGCGAGATAGTAGGCGTTGTAGCCGTAGGTGGAGGTGGGCTGGTCGGAGGTGCTTTGCGGATCGTAGGAGCCCCAGGGTTGGTCGGGGCATTCGAGGACGCCGCGCGGGGAGGCCTGGGCGCCGAGGTAGGGGTAGATGAACGATTCCCCGAAGTTGGCCTTGCCGGCGGGGCCGTCGGCGCCCCACCAATAGAGAGCGGGGGCCTGGGCGAAGTAGCCGCCGGGGAGAGCAAAGTCGTTCTGGTCGGTGGCGTAGGAGGAGAAGGCGAGGCCGAGCTGTCGGAGGTTGCCGGCGCAGACGACGGCGCGCGCCTGCGCGCGCGCGCCGCGGAGCGATGGGAGCAGGATGCCGACGAGGAGCGCGATGATGGAAACGACGACGAGGAGTTCGACGAGGGAAAAGGCGCGCATTGCCGAGTGCGGGCGAGTGTGCGGCGAGTTGGTGAGGCGTGACAACATGCGCAGCGCGTCCTACTCCGATGCGGTGCCGAAAACGACGGAGAACGAACTGAAGTCGGTGAGATTGATGCAGCCGTCGGCGTTCAGGTCGGAGGCGGCGAAGGCGTCGGGTGAGCAGCCGGGTGGGGCATTTTGTGCGTCGCAACTGTCGAAGCAGACGGAGAAGGTGGCGAAGTCGATGAGGTCGACGTCGCCGTCGCCGTCGGTGTCGCCGGGGCGCGGCGGTGCCGAGTCGAAGGCGTAGAGTCCGCCGGGGCCGATGGTGTAGAGCGAGCCGTCGACGAGGGCGGGGCTGGCGCCGGCGCCGTCGAAGACGTCGAGGATGAAGCCGGGGTCGGCGGGCGTCAGCGAGATGTCGAAGATGTAGAGGCGGTCGTAGATGAAGTCGTCGGGGAAGGGTTGGGCGCGGCCGGCGTAGAGGCGGCCGGCGGAGTGGACGAGGTGGAAGGTTGTGCCGCCGACGAGGGGCGTGTCCCAGAGGAGTTCGGCGGAGGTGCCGAGGTCGCGGAAGCACATGAGTTTGGGGACGGAGCCGAAGGCGCCCTGAATGCCGCCGAGGAGGAAGACGCGGTCGGCGACGACAACGGGCGACGAGAAGCTGCGCTCGGAGGCGATGTCCCAGAGGCGCTGGCCGGTGGCGGCGTCGAGCTTGACGAGGTGGGAGTTGTACTCGCCGGCGGTGGTGCTGAAGTTGTAGGTGGCGGCGTAGAGGGCGTCGCCGTGAACGAG
>CAZNDQ010000312.1:0-5372 GCA_964571825.1 uncultured Planctomycetales bacterium
ACGAAGAACTGCTCCATCGAAGCGGTGCCGAAGCGCTGCGTGATTTCGGCCGGGCTGCCGCGGGCGATGATGCGGCCGTGATTGAGGAAGATGACGTCGTCGCAGAGCCGCTCGACCTCGTGCATGTTGTGCGAGGTGTAGAGGATCGTCGTCTGCTGGTCGCGCTGGATGGTGCGGATGAGGCTGCGGACTTTGTCGGCGATGTCGGGGTCGAGGCTGGCGGTTGGTTCGTCGAGCAGCACGACCTCCGGGCGGTGGAGCAGCGCCTTGACGAGATTGACGCGCGTGAGTTGGCCGGTGGAGAGGCGCGACTGGACGCGGTGGGCCACGTCGGGCAGCTCGACGAGCGCGAGGAGTTCGGCGATGCGGTCGTGCGCGTCGGGAACACCGTAGAGACGGGCATAGGTGAGCAGATTCTCGCGGACGGTGAGGACCTCGGGCATCGAGACGTAGGCGCTGGAGAAGCCGATGCGCGCGAGGACGGCGCGGCGGTGCGTGGCGACGTTGAGGCCGAGGATCTCGGCGGTGCCGGAGTCGGGGAGGGTCAGGCCGAGGAGGCAGTGGAGCGTGGTGGTCTTGCCGGCGCCGTTCGGGCCGAGCAGGCCGACGATGCGGCCGGGCGGTACGTCGAAGTCGATGCCGGCGAGGGCCTCAATCGGGCCGAAGCGCTTGGCGAGGGCGCGGACGCGAATGGCGGGCGCGGCGGCGGCGGTGTCGGGCGCGGCGTCGGATCGCATCGGGGCATGGTAGTGGTCGCGCGGGCCGTCGGCGAGGCGGCGGCGGATCCGATGACCGCGCGGTGCGCGGGGGCGCGCAGCCGGCGCGCGCTACCGGCGCTGCGGCGACACGTCAGGCCGGGCGGCGGGCGAAGAAGATCTTGCGGTGGTTCGTCGCCAGCGGCTTGTCGGAGAGCACGGGCGGGAAGAGGACGCCACGGCGCACATCGTCGGGCGGAAAGTCCTGCGCGGTGACGGCACAGACGTCGAAGCCGGCCGCGCGGAGCTGGTCGGGGAAGTCGTCGCCGTAGATGCGCAGGTGGTCGCGCTGGCCGAAGACGCGCTCGCGGTCGGCGGGCGCGATGACCGATGGGTCCTCGAACGTCGTTACCAGGCCGTCTTTCTGCGGCACAGTGAGGATGGCGGTGCCGCCCGGCGCAAGGACGCGGCGGATTTCGCGCATGGCGCGGTGGTCGTCCTCGACGTGTTCGAGCACGTCGCAGGCGATGAGCAGGTCGAAGGAGGCGTCGGCGACGGTGGGCATGGCGGAGATGTCGAGCTGCAGATCGACTCCGGCGCGCAGATAGTCGGCGGTCACGTAACGGGCGGCGCGGGTGGAGATGCGTGCGGCAAGCGCCGGCTCGGGAGCGAAATGCAGTATGCGACGCCGATCAACCAGCACCGTCAGCGACACCGGTTCAAGCTGACCCATGCTGGCCATCAGCAGGCGATGTCGAACCTGCGAATGACAGTTCGGACAGATCGTGTGCGGATGCCAGTTGTCACTTTCCATCCGCTCGCCGTACCAGCCGCAGATGTTGCACTCGACGTCGGTCTCTCTCCTTGAGCGCGTGGAAACGAATCGGGCGCACTGGTGCGTGGCGTTCCGCTGCGAGCTTTCGTAGAGCCGCACGACGCGCAACCCGCGCGACTCGAACACCTCGCGCTTCGCCCACATGCGATGCTCATGGAAATCGGAGGAAAGGACCACGGCCTCTGCATTGAGCTGCTCAACGTCTTCCGGCGCGACGATCGTCCATCCTGCGAACCGCCCGGCCGCGCGGTCGTCGATGACGCCGCGCATGTCGAGCGGGGCCTCGCTGATCGTTCGGACGCAGTCCCAGGTGTGCTGACCGGCGCCGTAGATCGCAAAGCGCCGAATGCCGTCCCGCGCCAGCGCGCGGAGCGCTTCGGCCATGCGGGCGTTCTTCTCCTCGACTGTCGGCGGTTCGGCGACGTCCCCGCGGCGAACGGCCGCGTGTGCGTCGACATCCGCCGCACTGAGTACGCGCGGGAAAAGATCGTGATGGCGAAACGACGTAATCCCGTCGCTCTCCGTGGGGACTTCCCGCCCGTAGATCGCCTCCCACTCGGGATACACGCGCGTGATGTACTGGATCGGGCGCGGGGTGGAGCGGTGCGGCTGCAACTGAATCCGTGGCGGCAGGCCGAACCGGTCGCGCCAGCCCGCGCGGCCGAGGGCATTCCAGAAGCTGCGATAGGCAGCGGATATGGACCATTCGTTCTCGACGTGCAACCGCGCCCAGATGCCCATGTTCCGGCGCCGCTCATCGTCCTCGTACAACTCGCGGATGGTGTCGGCAAGCGCGCGCGGATCGACGCTCCGCGCGATGCGCCCGGTGACGCCGTCGGCGATCGCCGTCGGCACGCCGCCAACGGGATAGCCGATGGCGGGTGTGCCGCACGCTGCCGCCTCGACGAACACCATGCCGAACGCCTCCTGCAGGCTCGGTGAGACGAACAGGTCCGCCGCGGAATAGAGCATCGCCATCCGCTTGCGGTCGCGGACATACCCCATCGTCTGCATACCGGGGATCGGCAGCGCCTCGCCGGGCCGCGTGGCGCCGATGCCGATCACGTGCACGTTGGGCAGCTTGAGGATGTCGAGCGCCTCGGCGAGATGCGCGAGCCCCTTGCGAGGATCGCGAATGGAAGCGGCGGAGGTCATGATGATGAACGATTCTTCGGGCAGGCCCAGCAGGCGCCGGCATTCCCGTTTGTCCAGCGGCCGAAAGACATCGAGCGGCAGGCAGTTGCGGATTTCCTCGACGCGGGCAGGTTCGCGCTCCGGAGAATCGCCGGGACAGCGGCGCTCCACAGCGCGGCGCGCGAACTCCGCTGTCCAGGGGCTCACCGCCAGCAGCAGCGGCGCGTGCGGTCCGTTAAGGATCCGGCGCTTCGTCTCCCACGCAGGCCGGATTTGCGCGGGTTCGAGCGCGGGATACTCGTTCACTGTCGGGCAGGAGTCGTCGCAGCCCGACAGGTACTTCTCGCAATCGCCCGCGTAGGCGCATCGCCCGGTCACCGCCCATACGTCGTGCATGACAAAGACAGTCGGCCAGCGCGCGGCGATGGCCTCCAACAGATCCGGGCGCGGTTCGACATTGTGCAGGTTGCCGACGATGACGAGATCGGGGCGGTTGCCGGCGATTTCGCTGATGATCGCGGCGCGGCCGGTCGCGTTGAGCTGACCCATCAGGTGGTTGTGCACGACCGCAATGGGAAACACCTCGTGACCGGCCCAGGCGCAGGCCTGTGCCAGGCGCATGTGCGCCATACTCGCGCCGCCTCCCTCGCCGATGTCGTTGAAGAAGGCGATACGCAGACCGGCACGTTCGCGGCCCGCCGGGCGGAAGCGCGTGTTCGCGCGCCCCAGGCGTTTCAGGTACGCATCGCGCACTTCGACCAGTTCCTGCTGGAATCTCGGCGGCGCGCTCGTTTTTTGATCCGGGTGGACGCGGAAGATGGCCAGCGGCCGGCCGACGACGTGCAGCCGCGCGCCCGCCTCAGCGAAGCGCAGCCACAGTTCGTAATCCATGCTGTAGTAGCACGACTCATCCACGTGCCCGCCGGCGCGCTCCCAGAGGTGACGAGTAAACATCACTTCGGGTTGATAGAAAAACTGCCCGCGCAGCCAGCAGCGGTTGAGGTCAAGCAGGTCCTCCAGCGGCAGCGGTCCGTCGGTGCAACTTGTCAGGTGCTGGCAGAGTGCCTGCCCGTCACTCTGCAATTGGCAGACGCCGGCGATCATGTCGGCCCTGCTCTGGTGAAAGGCGATCGCCGCCGCCGCCAGCGCGCCGGGCGCCAGCATGTCATCGCTGTTGAGCCAGGTAAAGATCTCGCCGGTCGCTCGCGCGAAGCCCTTGTTCAGCGCGTGTGACTGGCCGCGGTCTGGCTCGCTCACAACATGGGCCAGGCTCGCGCGGTATTTGTCGAGGATGGCGAGCGTCTCGTCCGTCGAGCCTCCGTCGATGACGATGTGCTCTACGTCGGGATAGCCCTGCTGCATCACCGACTGAATGGTCTGCTCAATGTAGCGACCCTGGTTGAAGCTCGGCGTGACAATGGAGATGCGCGGCCAGGGCTCGCCGCCGGGCAGCGTCGGTGGCAGCGGCGACGTCGAGCCGTGCGGCGCGGCGGGTTGCTCCGCCCGCCGCGGAGTTCGAATTTCCGGCGACTGGATGTCGGGAGAGACAAGTGACTCAAACATGTATTCGCTCCCGGCCCGAAAGGTCCGCTATCTGTCAATCCGTGCGATAACGCCGACGATCCGGATTCACGCCACCGACGTGCGCGACGGGGGTTCCAGCCAGGACTCGGTCGGAAACGGACCCGTGTCGATCCGTTCGTAGAGGTTGACCCGACACAGTCCTGTGCAGGCGTCAGCGACACGGGCGATGAGCGGTGATGAAGGATCGTCCGTCGCGATGACCACCGCCGAAATGCCTTGCCGTGAATCGGCGCCCGGGCGCAGCACCGGCAGACCCGCGATTTTTGTACCTGTGTTGGCGGAATCATCGAATATGCACACGACGCGCGGCCGGGCGGTCCTGTCAATCACCGTCTCCAGCAGCCAGCGCGCGTAGCGTCCTGCGCCAAAGAGCGCGACGGTCTCGTGCTGACGTCCAAGTTTCGCCCACACTTCGCGCACCTACGCAGCGTGCAGCCGCGCGTCGGCCTTCATCTGCCGCGTCCACAGTTTCCGCCAGTGATCCGTCTGTGCCGTCAGATCACGGATCCGTGCGAGTAAGTTTCGCCGTGCCTCTCGTTCGTGAGCGACGGCCCAGACGTGCTCATGGACCTCGGCCAGACGCCGGCTTTGCTGGTCATCGGTCATCGCGCCCGCGCTGTTGCGCGCGCGCTGTCGTTCCGGCGGCAGCAGCAGGAGGTTGCCATCGGCAATCGATGCTCGCTCGATGAATAGACGAAATTGCCCACCAATCACATGTTCCCAGATTTCGTATCCGAGGGAGGATGCGACGCGAAGCAGTTCAACGGCCGGGCCCACGGCCTCGCCCACCTGGATAGAGAGGATCGGCTGCGCGATGCGCAGCAGTTCGTCCATTCCGCGCCGCGGGGCAAACGCCGCGCGGCCCGCATCGACCCTGATGAAGTCGGGGCGCAGGTTGAGTCGTTCACAGAGCGCGTCCAGGGTCTCGGCCTCGGCCGCCAGCGATACGTTTGATGCGCTGCGCGTGTTGACTTCAAGAATCGCGCGGGGCATTCGCGCCGGCTCCACGGCGATGACCCGCCCGATGTCGCAGACGAGCCGTGACGCGAGCATCGCGTGATAGCCGATGTGGGCGCCGATATCGATGAATGTATCGCCCGGCCTCAGGCAGCGAAGGAGCGCCC
>CAZNDQ010000313.1:0-5336 GCA_964571825.1 uncultured Planctomycetales bacterium
GGCGCGATCGCGGCAAGAGGCCGCGGCACCGACCCATCGACGCTGTCGCGGCTGTTGCAAGGCGATCTGGATTGGATCGTCATGAAGGCCATCGATAAGCAGCGCGACTTGCGATATGAATCCGTCGCTGCCTTCGTGGCCGACATCGGCCGTCATCTGAACGATGAGCCGGTCCTTGCTCGGCCGCAATCCGCTGCGTACCGTTTTCGCAAGTTCACCCGCCGAAACCGCGGCGCCGTGGCCGCGGCAGTCGCCATCGTCATCCTGCTCGTATCCGGCGTGATCGGGACGACCTACGGCATGGTGAAAGCCCGGCGCGAAGCGGAAATCGCCCAACACGAGTCGGCCATCGCCTCGGCCGTCAGCGATTTTCTCAACTACGACTTGCTGACTGTGATCGCGGATCAGGCAAAGGGACACGATGTCACGATGCGGGAAGTCCTCGACGTCGCATCGCAGCGTCTCGATGGCCGATTCGACGATCAGCCCCGCATCGAACTGGCTATACGCTGCTCGCTCGGTCGAGCTTACAAACACCTCGGCGCGTTCGACACTGCGGCGCAGCATCTCGAGCGCGGCCTGGAACTCTCACGGACAACGCCCGACGCCGACCCGCGTCACCGCATCGACGCGCCGCTGGTGCTGGCTGATGTCCTCAACTCCATTGACCAGCCCACCAAAGCCGAGCCGCTCCTGGACGAGGCGCTTCCTCTTGCCATCGCCCTCGAAGGCGAAACCGGCATGTACCCACTGCTCATTATGAACACGCTGGCCCAGACGTACCGCCGACTCAACAAACTCGACGAAGCCGAATCAGTGTATCGGCGCGTCATCGAAATCCGCCGCGGCCTGGGCGATGTGCCCGAGAACCAGCGCGAACTGCTCGCCACGATGTCCAACCTCGCCACCTTGTACATGGTCACAGGACGTCCCGAAGAGGCGGAGTTGCTCATGGCAGATTTTCTTTCTCGCGCCGGCGAGGTGCTTGGGCCTGAACACCCCGTTGTATTGAAAACCACCTTTGACCGGTCCAAATTGTTGCGCCGGGCGGGCCGTCTGAGCGAGGCCGAAGCGAGTCTGGTCCCGGTTCTGGATACCATGAAGAGACAATTCGGCCGGGATCATCCGCATACGTGCTTCGTGATGGGGGAGTTATCAAACGTACATTGGGACCAGGGCCATCTGGATGACGCGCTTCGACTCCGGCTCGAAAGCGTGGAGGGCTTGCTGCTTGCGCTCGGAAAGAAGCACGAGTCGACACAGGACGTCATTTCCGAACTGGTCAAACTGCTCGAAACAATGAACCGCTCAACCGAAGCCGCGCAGTGGCGCGCGAAACTCATGGTTTCGGAGACCAAAGCCACCGATCCATCAGAATGACAATCCGCTGATGCGGCGGCAAGTCGTTCTCGGATTGCAGTTGCCAACACGCCAAGACAAGCACGACCACCGTCCATCCCGAGAGTCCATTTGAGGGCAGTTTGAGGGCGAGTGGGCAGTCAGCAACCGAGAAACGGCCACAGGTGTAGTCGAATCAACGATTCTGGTGCTTTCGTTTCGAAGAAGCGGAGAGCGTCAAACTCTGTTGCTGAGAAGCTGGACGCGCAATCGCATGACTCGGCGCATCACATAGGCTTACAGGCATGACTGAATTCTGTTAAGCGAAAAACGGAGAGGGGGGGATTCGAACCCCCGGTACAGTTTTACCCGTACACACGCTTTCCAAGCGTGCTCCTTCAGCCACTCGGACACCTCTCCACGCCCGCGCGGCGCTGGGGCCGGTCGGGCTGGGGACATGATACGGCCACGCTGGAGCAGGGTAAACGCCGGCAGGGCGGTCGGGCGAATCGGCTCGAATTGGCTACGAACGCGGCTACGAGGGCAACGAGCCACACATTGCCAACCAACTGGCGCAATCAACTGCCGTCGGCGCGGCGGTGGCGCATCTCGGGCTCGGGGTCGATGCCGAGGGCATCCATGACGCGGTTGGCGTAGTTGAAGTAGGCGATGGTGTGCACAGCTTCGAGGATGGTTTCGTCGTCGAAGCCGGCGGCGCGCAGCGCGGCCACGTCGGATTCGGACATCTCGCGCGGATGCAAGGTGAGCTTGACCGCGAAATCGAGGAGCGATCGCGTCGGTGGATCGAGATATGCACGGCGGTAGTCGGTCTGGAGAAGATCGACCTGAGCAGCATCGGGGACCTCAGCCCGGAGGTCCGCTTCGTGCGACTCCATTCAGTAGAAGCAGCCGTTGGTGCGTGAGACGACGGTGGCGATGAGGACGCGCTGGCGGCGCGACAGGCCGCCGGGGCCGTCCATGAGGTGGCGGTAGAAGGTGCGGCCGATGTTCATCGTCTCCGGGCGGAGGCTCTGCACGCGGACGAGGTTGATGACCCGGCCGTGCTTGATTCGGGTCTCGTCGTAGATCGTCCGCAGTGTGCCGCGGGCGTCGTCATCGGGAACGGTGCGAATCCAACTCATGTGAAACCTCCAGCCGTACTTCGCCGCGCGGACGGCGCAGCGCCGGATCATAGGGAACGCGGACGTCCCGCGTCGCCATCGGGGTCAATCGTCGTGCTCCTCGTGCTCGTGGTCCGGTGTATGGGGATGGACGGCGTAGACTTCGCCGGGAATAAAGTGCGGGACGTTCTCGGCGACGTGGCACTTCATGCAGTCAGTGCGGAGCCTCTGCAGGGCGCGCGTGTAGGCGTCTCGGTCTCCGGCGGCGGCGTCTTTGATCGCCTGCTTGAACAGCGGCACGGTCTCGTCGAGGAACGGCCGGGCGGAGGCGACGCGCTTCGGTCGGCGTTCGAGCGCGAGGCGTAGCGCGAGTTCAATCTTCTCGATCTGATACTGGGCGAAGGGCCAGTTGCGGTCATGGCCCGCGGCGAGCAGTTCGTCGTAGCGGTGGGCGATCTCCCACATGGCGACGTCGAGGCCGCGGAGATGCTGTTCGAGCTGGTCGCGCTGCGCGGCAGGTGCCTCGGAGAGCCAGTGTGCGGCGGGCAAGGCGGGCTGGGTCGCGGGAGATTGTGCGTGGGCGGCCGAGCGCGGGTGCGCGCCGTGCAGGAGGAAGTGGTCGGCGGCAAGACCGGTGACGAAAGCCAGGGCGAGATAGACGACGGGTGACCAGCGCTGGCGCGGATGGGGGACGTTCATGTCTGTTTTCTCCGAGTGGGCGTGCGGCGCGCGGCGGCGCGTCTGCGGCCGAGGGCATTACGTAATTCGTGCTCGAACAGTTCGCCGAAGAGTTCCTGCACTTTTCGGCGGGCGACGCGGAGGGTGCGGCGTCCGGCGGGCGTGATGCGATAGACGCGGCGCGTGCGTCCCTCCGCGCGGCGTGCGCTGGAGCGGAGCAGTCCGCGGCGCTGGAGGCCGTGGAGGATGGGGTAGAGCGTGCCGGGGCTGAGGCGGTAACCGTGTCGGGCGAGTTCCTCGATGATCCAGAGGCCGTAGACGGGCTGTTCGGCGGCGTGATGCAGCACGTGAAGGCGGATGAGGCCGGAGTAGAGGTCGTGGTCGGTGCGCGGCGGCATTGCGTCTCGCTGTTCGGTGAAGTATCGTGCTTCGATATCGGAGTACGATACTAGAATGGCGGACCCAACAAGTCAAAGCGCGACCTCCCCCCCACTGCCGGCGTCGCGCGGGGCGCGGCTGCGCGAAGTGGCGGTGGTGTTTTTGAAGCTGGGCACAATCTCGTTCGGCGGGCCTGCGGGACACATCGCGCTGATGGAGAGCGAGGTCGTACGACGGCGCGGGTGGCTGAGCCGGGAGGAGTTCCTCGACCTGGTCGGGGTGACGAACCTGATCCCGGGGCCAAACTCGACGGAACTGGCGATCCACATCGGGCATCGACGCGCGGGATGGTGGGGGCTACTGACGGCGGGCGTGTGCTTTGTCGTGCCGGCGGTGGCGATCGTGCTCTCGCTGGCGTGGGGGTATACGCGGGTGGGTTCGCTGCCGCGGGTGATGGGCGCGTTCGAGCTGGTCAAGCCGGTGGTGCTGGCGATCGTGGTGCAGGCGCTGTGGCGGCTGGGGCGGACGGCGGTGAAGTCGTGGGCGCTGGGTGCGCTGGGGCTGGCGGCGCTGGTGGCGAACCTGCTGGGCGTGCACGAGCTGATTGCGTTGTTCGGCGCGGCGGGCGTGTGGCTCGGGGTGAATGCAGCGCGCCGTGCACGGTTTTCGAGCCTGCGCTGTGTGAATCCAATCGTGGCGCTCGGCGGGGCCGCATGTGTTGCGTCGATGGGGGCGCGAATGAGCGCGGCGGCGGCAGCGGCGCTCGGCGCAGCCGCCGGAACAGCCAAGGCGTGGCCGCTGTTCTGGATTTTTGCGAAGATCGGCGCGGTGCTCTACGGCAGCGGATATGTGCTGCTGGCGTTTCTGCGAGCGGATTTTGTCGAGCGGCGCGGCTGGTTGAGTGAGGCGCAGTTGCTCGACGCAATCGCGGTGGGACAGTTCACGCCGGGGCCGCTGTTCACGACGGCGACGTTCATCGGGTATCTGCTGGGGGACGTGCGCGGGGCGTTGCTGGCGACGGCGGGGATCTTCCTGCCGGCATTCGTGTTCGTGGCGATCAGCGGGCCGTTGGTGCCGCGGCTGCGCCGGTCGGCGGTAGCGGCCGTTGCGCTGGATGGCGTTAACATCGCGTCGCTGGCGCTGATGGCGGCGGTCACGCTGGTCCTGGCGCGTGGTGCCCTCGCGGATGCGTGGCAGATCGGCCTGTTCATTCTCGCGGCCGGGTTGTTGTTGCGATATCGGGTCAATCCTGCGTGGCTTGTGCTCGGGGCGGCAGGTCTCGGGCTCGTTTTCTGAGGCCGTTCGTGAAATTGGATATTTGGGTCCACATCTCCTATTGACCGGGATTGGGAATGCGAACACATTGTCTTCCCATGCATGGGAGGTATGAGCGACGGCGGCCGGTGGTCTGGATTCTCTGGGTCGTCGCGCTGGCGAGGCCAGCCTGGGGCGCGGGGCCGGTCGAGGAGCGTCAGGAGCCCGTTGCATCGGCACCGGCGAGCCAACCGGCTCAACCGGCGGATGCTGAACGGGTCGGGCCAAAAGCGCCGCCCCCCTACCTGATCCTGCGGTACGACGAAGACTACCGGTGGCTGGATGCGCCGGCGGGGACGTACGCGACCGACTGGTCGGACAAGCTGAAGAACATTCATCTCGGAGGAGCGTGGCGGCTGAGCATCGGCGGGGAGATTCGCGGGCGATATGAGATGGAGCGGAACCGTGTGCTGAACGCACTGGAGGAGACGAAGGACAACTTTTTTCTGCACCGGTATTTCCTGTGGATGGATGTGCGTTACGACGAGTGGCTGCGCGTATTCGTCG
>CAZNDQ010000314.1:0-5317 GCA_964571825.1 uncultured Planctomycetales bacterium
AGGGCGCGGGCAAACTCGGCGTTCGTTATGGGGTACGGCGCAGTGGCGTTGATCGGGCCCGACAGCGCGTTGTCATTCACAGCCAGAAGAATGATTCCGACCAGGTCGTCAATGTGGATCCAATTCATCCACTGTCGGCCAGAGCCCGCCGGACCGCCGACAAACAGCCGGAACGGCAGGAGCATCTGCTTGAGCGCGCCGCCGGCCGGGTCGAGCACGACGCCGATGCGGATAAGAACCGTGCGAACACCTGCGTCGGCGGCTTTGAGCGCCGCCGCCTCCCAGTCAACGCAGAGACGGGCGAGGAAGTCATCGCCCGGCGGCGCATTTTCGGTAAACTCGACGTTTGTCGATGAGCCGTAGTAGCCGACAGCCGACGCGCTGACGAGAACGCGCGTACGGTGCTCGGAGCGACTGACCGCCTCAACGACTCGACCGGTCGTCTCGATGCGGCTGGTGATGAGCGTCCGCTTGAAATCGGGCGTCCACCGGCGCGCGAAGAGGTTCTCGCCGGCGAGATTGACCACGGCCTCGCACTCCGCTGCGCGCTCTTGCCAGGCGCCCGCGCGCGTGCCGTCGCCCTCGACCAGCTCGACCTCGTTCAGAAGGGATCGTCGCGCAGACGCAGCGTTGCGCGTCAGCACGAACACCCGATGGCCTGCCGCGATGGCCGTGGCGGCAAGCCGGCGCCCCACCAGACCGGAGCCTCCTGTGATAAACATTTTCATAACGCCCATCCGAATGGCGCTCGCATCGAGTTGCGCCGTGTTTAGGCCGCGAGCGACGAACCGCTACATCAACCCACCCGCGGATGCACCTTTGGAATGATAGCGTTGTGACCGGTGATACGCCGGACGGGCAGGCACGTCAGCGAGACCGCCTGCCCACCCCGGCGGGTGCGTTGTCGGGCTGGTCGGCCCGGTGCGAGCGATCAGCCGTCCGGCGGCGCAGGGAATCGTCCAGCGTGAGCGCAACGACTTTCTGTGCAGGGTCAATCGACTCGGTGTTGCACCCGCCCGAGGCGCAGTTGTTACAGACGCTGCCGCGGCGCCACGAGCGCACCGTGCGCCAGCCGAGCCGTACCGTCCACGCCGCGGCCGCCAGAACGAGCAGAACGGCGATGATGCGGTCCCACCACATGCACGACGCCCCTCACACTCCCCAGCCCAACACTCCACCGATCTGATAAACGCCGATGGCCAGCACAAACGCGAGCGTCGTCGCGTAGGCGGTCGCGAACAACGCCCATTTCCACGCGCCGGATTCGCGGCTGATCATCACCATTGTCGTCATGCACGGCGCGTAGATCATGACGAAGACCATCAACGCGAATGCGCGCAGGGGCGACCAGCCTGGGTCGGACGCCAGCTTTGCGGCAAGGGAATCGGGGGCATCGGGATCAACCTCCCCCATCGAATAGGCCACGCCGAGCGTGCCGACGACGACCTCTTTGGCGGCAAACCCCCCCATCAGCGCGATGTTGTCGCGCCAGTCGAATCCCGCGAAACGCGAGAGGCGTTCGAGGCCTGTCCCGAGCCGCCCGGCAATGCTGTGGCGGAGCTGCGCCGCGGACTGCTCGCCCAGAATGGCCGCCTCGGCGACGGCGAGTTCGTCGCCGCCGAGTGACGCCCGCACATCGCCCAGCCGCTGCGCAAACGACGGATCGTCCAGCCGCGGAAAGTACATCAGCGCCCACAGCACGATGCTCACCGCGAGGATGACCGTGCCCGCCTTCTTCAGGTACATCCCGGTGCGCTCCCAGGTGTGCAGCAGCGCGCCGCGCAGCGTCGGCATGCGGTACGGCGGCAACTCCATCACAAACGGAGTCGGCTCGCCGCGCACGACGAAGCGGCGGATCAGCAGCGCCGAAAGCAGCGCCAGCGTCCACGACAGCGCCCAGAGGATGAACATCATCCGTGCCTGATGCCGCGAGAAGAATGCCGCGATCAGCATCAGATAAACCGGGATCTTCGCGCCGCAGTTCATCATCGGCGCCACAAGCATGGTGATCACGCGATCGCGGTGATCGCGCAGCGTCCGCGTTGCCATCACGCCTGGCACGGCGCAGCCGCCGCCGCCCAGACCGCCGGATACGACCATCGCCAGGATGCTCTTGCCCTGCAGGCCGAAGGACTTGAGCGCGCGGTCGAGAATGAATGCCACGCGCGCCACGTAGCCCGTGTCCTCGATGATCGCCACGAACAGAAACATCACCGCGATTAGCGGCACAAAGCTCAACACTCCGCCCACGCCGCCGATCACACCGTCACGGAGCAGCGAGTGCAGCAGCGGCGCACGCTCGGCCAGCGGCGCGACCAGTTCGCCGGCGCGGGCAAAGACCCACTCGACCCAGCCGGTGAGGCTCCGACCCAGCAGCCACTCCCACTCGTCCGCCACTTTGAATACCGCGACAAACAGCGCGTAGACGACGGCCGCGAGAATCAGTGGCCCACCGACACGATGGCAGACGACCCCGTCGATATTGTCCGTCACGTCGCGACGGGTCGGCGTGGCCCGGCAGATACACAAACGCGCCAGCCCCGCGGCAAAGCCGTAACGACGCTCGGCAACGATCGCCTCGGGCGTGTCGTTGCAGTGAACCTCGATGTGCCGGCGCATGCGTTGTACGGCCGCCGACACCGGCGCCGCCGGGCCCGTGCGCCGCCGGACCGCGTCCTGCACGGCCGCGTCACCCTCAAGCAGCTTGATCGCCAGCCAGCGCGGATGACCGGCCGCCTCCAGTGCCGGATCGCGCTCGATCGACTCTGCCAGGTCGTGGATGCACTCATCAATCGGGTGCCCGTATGCAACGAGCGCGGGGTGCGGTCGACGGTGCGACTCGGCCGCATCGAGCGCCGCAGCCAGCAGCTCCGGTACGCCCTCGCCGCGCGTGCCGACTGTCGCAATGACCGGCACGCCAAGACGACGTGACATTTCCGCCTCGTCAATGGAGAGCCCGCCGCGCCGCGCCGCGTCGATCATGTTCAGCGCGATGACCACCGGCACATTCATCTCGAGCACTTGCGCCAGAACATAGAAGTTCCGCTCCAGGTTCGATGCGTCAAGGACGACGATCACGGCGTCGGGCCGGCGGTCGACAAGAAATTCGCGCGCGACCAGTTCGTCCGGTGAATAGGCCGTCAGCGAGTACACACCCGGCAGATCGACGATCTGCGCAGCGCGGCCGTTTGCCCGCGCCTGCCCCGTGCGAACCTCGACGGTCACGCCAGGATAGTTGGCGACGGCATGCCGCGCGCCGGTGAGTTGATTGAAAAGACTCGTCTTGCCCGTGTTCGGGCTTCCGAACAGCGCGATCACCGGCATGCCGGTCGAATGGCTGTCCGCTTCGATCGGCCGCGCACCGGCCGCCTCGAGCCCGCCACCGACCGAATCAACGGTCTCGACGGCTGAGCGGCGCGGACCAAACCATGGCGCGAAAAACAGGTTCACGCGGCATCCGGCTCCGAGAGGAGAACACATCGCGCCTCGTTTCGCCGCAGCGCCAGGCGGTAGCCCTTGACGCTGATTTCGATCGGATCGCCGAGTGGCGCAGCGCGGTTGACGCGGACCGGTGTTCCCGGCGTCAGTCCCATGTCGAGCATGCGCTGCCGCAGGGCGCCCGCTGACACGACTCGCAATATGGTGGCTGACTCGCCCGCCTCGAGATGTTCTAGCGTCCGCGCCATAGACCCACTCCCCGTCATCCCCTGCACGATTCGGCAGGCCATCCGTCCGAAAACGCCGTTCGGATGGCGGCCCCAGCCTGTCCGAATCGCACAGAACGCAGATTAGTGTGCAAAACCCGTGCCAGCCGGTTTGGCGTTCGCTCCTGATCGGCCGCGGCGGTATAATATACGCGACAGTTGTTTTGCATGCAAAACACAGGTGGCCGGAGGCGGATTCGAGGCGGGTGGTTCGACGTGATTCGTGTAAAAAAGTGTGCACCGGTGTGCACCGGGTGGCGGGCTGTGGGTGGGTGGATGCGGTTTCCAAATTGCAAAACGGACGCGGTTGACGGGCGGTGAGCGGGAATCCGACGAGGGTGCTGGAAAACGCGCTTGGCCGGCGACCCGGCCGGACAACAATGGTCTCGGGCGGACTTGCGGTTAGACTAGAATGCGGCGGGGTCGGGTCGATGTTCGCGCGGGACGGAGGGAATGTCGGGATCGCCCGGCGGCTGGTGCGCGGGTTGCCGGAAGTTCGGTTGCCGGCCGGGGCGGTCCGGGTGCGAACGGTCGGGGTTGAAAGATCATGTCGAAATCGGCCAGAAGGCAGTCGCGTGCGCCCGGCGGGTCGGCGGCGGAGGAGTCGCTGATGTCGGCCGGGGAGAAGAAGATCGACGACGCGGCCGAGCCGTTCCTGTGGAAGGACTCCGAAGGCGACGGCGTCCCGCACACGGTGACGCACTATCTATGCGCGATCGCGGACCTGCTGGGAAAAAACGGCTACGCGCGCGTGACGGACGTGGCGCGGATGCTTCGCGTCAGTCGGGGCGGTGCGTCGCTGACGCTCAAGTCGCTCAAGCAGAAACGGCTGGTTCTCGAAGACGAAAACCGCTTCGTGCGGCTATCGGAGGAGGCGCAGCACATCGTCGAGCGGGTGAAGGCGCAGCGGCACGTGTTCGAGAAGTTTCTGCGCGAGATTCTCGGCGTGAGCGAGTGGCAGGCGAACGCGGACGCGTGCAAGTTCGAGCATCTGATCAGCGCGGAGACGGCGGAGAAGATGGCGCGGTTTCTGCGGTTTGCGCACGGCCGGCCGGAGGCGGCGCGGCCGTTCATCGAGGCCTGGCGGGCGAGCGTGGATTCGTGCGAACACGATCCGCAGTCGTGCCCGGCCTGTCAGGACGAGTGCCTGCGCGAGGTGGTGGAGGTGAACTTCCGCGAGGAGTGACGGGGGCGTGTGCATCAGTGGCGAGCGGCTAGTGGCGCGGCGTGGCGGTCGGAGGTCAGCGGTCAGCGGTCAGAGGTCAGAGGTCAGAGGTCAGCGATCAGCGGTCAGAAGTCAGAGGTCAGCGGTCAAAAGCGGAGTTCGTAAGTCGCTATCTCACGTCGGGCGAAACCGCGCGTCACTCCTTCTTGTGCGTTCGCGTCAATTCGTTCGTCAGTGCGTGATTTTCGAGGGTGGAAAATCGCGCGCAAGTCCTTATTTTGCGTTGTTTTTTTCGGCTTTTCGCGCGTGACCTTTTTTCGGGCGCTGGCTTGGTGCGGCCGCATCAATTGCGCCCGTTTCTCGATACGATGTGATTGTAATTACCGTCTGTGGAGCAGGTTACGGATTTGGTGTTGTCGTCCCGGTTGAGGGAATCTGACTCGCGGCC
>CAZNDQ010000315.1:0-5282 GCA_964571825.1 uncultured Planctomycetales bacterium
GCAGCGCGTGGCGGGCACGCAGCCGCAGGGGAAAAAGGGCGACGAGCACCTGGCGGCGCCACCGCCACCGCCACCGCCGCCACCGCCACCGCCGGGTGTGGCGGCGCCGGAGGCTCTCCTGCGAGACGAGGTGGTCGGCAAGGATGCGTCTGCGCGGCGCGGCGGGCCGACTTCGCAGGAGGTGAGCGAGCGATCGCGCGGGCGCGAGCAGGCGCTGCTCGACACTCAGGAGCGCGGATTGGGCGCAGAGACTGAGATGCAGGTGGCATCGCGCGAGGATGCCGGGCGCGGCGCACTCGACGCGATGCGGCTGCTGTTTCCCGCGGCGGCCCCCGCCGAAGGCGACGACGGCGAAAAGCAGTTTCGCATGAAAAAGGAAATGCCCGGCGCGGCTTCGACAGCCCCTGCTGGGGCGAGCGCGCCGGCGGCCACGGCCCGGGTGACCCTGCTCGTCGGCGAGAGCGAATCGCCACTGGAGGCAATGAACGCGGTCGAACGGTTTCTGGCGCAGAACGGGATGGCGAGGCTGCCTGTGGCGGCGGATACGCAAGCCGATGCGCGGAGGCGGGCGGACGTACCGGCGCTGGAGGAGGCGCCCAGCACGGCGTCGCCGAGGGCGGGCGGAAGCGAGCCGGCAGGGCAAAGAGGGGCGTTGGTGTCCGAGGCGGGCGGATCAACGCATGAGATTCGCTTCCTCGGTACGCGGAGCCAGGTGGCAGCGCTGATCGAGACGCTGAGCATCGCGCATCAGTCGGCTACGTTGACGATGGCGGTCGGCAACGAGCAGGTGGGCGGCTGGTCGCAGGTGGCGCAGCAGGTGCGGCAAATCGAGCCGGCCGCGGCGGATGCACCGGCGCAGCCGGCCCAACGCCTGTACGCGTTCGCCGAGCGCGACGAATCGCCGTCGCCGCCGGTACCTGCGCCGACGACGGAATCCGGCGCGGTGGTCGAGCCGGACCGCGCGCGGACGGCGCGGCGATCAGCCCGAGCGGCGCCACCGACTGAGGAGCGTGCGGCAGGCGACCTGCGGCTCGGCCTGGCGTCAGGGCCGGAGGCGAAAGCGGCGAAGCCCGTCGCACCATCTGTCTTGGACCGCGACGCGGCGGCCGGACTCACACAGCCGAGCGAGACGACCTCCGGCGCAGACGAGGTGGCGCCGTCTCCGTACGTGAACGAACTGCTGCGTCTGCTGGGGACCGCCGATCTTCCGCCGGGAGAACCGCTGATCGAGGTGACGATGACGATCCGGGCACCGGAGCCGGCGAGTCCGCCGGCCCCTGATTCCCGACCGGCTACGACGGCTGGGCCATCGTGATGAAACCGCCGTTCAACCGATGAGTCTGCGTGCCGCGCGGATGATCTCGTCATGCGACAGGCCGACGTAGGCGAGCACTTCGTCCGGTTTTCTCCCGGACTTGGGGATGCGTGTGCACGTCATCCCGACGACGCGGATTTCGCCCGCCTCGGCCGCAGCCTCCGCCACCGCACCGTGCAGTCCCCCGAGATAATTGTCTTCGAGCGTCAGCGCGGCGCCGCCCGCGGCGCGGAGTTTTTCGAGCAGCGGGGCGCTGCGCAGCGGGAAGGTGTAGGCGTCGATGACCTGCGCCTCGATGCCCTGTGTCGCCAGCGTCTGCGCGGAACGGAGCGCTTCGTGCACCATGTAGCCGGCCGCGACGAGCGAGAGGTGTCTGCCGGGGCGCAGAACGTGAAAGCCGCCGATCTCGAACGACGCATCGTGCGGGTAGAGCAGCGGCATGTCCGCGCGGTGCGTGCGCATGTAGCACAGGCCGACGTGGCGGACCATCAGCTCGACGAAGCGATACGCGGCCACGGCGTCGGCGGGATGGAAGAACAGGGCGGCCGGGTGGCCGCGGCCTTCGTCCGCGTGCGTGAACGAGCGGAAGAACGCGACGTCGCTCAGGCCCATCTGTGAGGGGCCGTCGGCGGCAAGCGTCACGCCCGAGTGAGAGCCGACGATCTTGATATTCGCCCGGGTGATCGTGGCCATCTCGATCTGGTCGTATCCCCGCGTGATGAACTTGGCGAAGGAGTTGGCAAAGGGAATAAACCCCGCCGCTGCCAGCCCGACCGCGGTTGAAATCATGTTCTGTTCGGCGATCTTTCCTTCAAAAAAACGATGCGGGATCTTCTTCAGGAAATACTCGCTGAAGGTGGAGTTTCGCGTGTCGCCGTCGAGGGCGACGACGCGCGGCTCGGCCAGGCCAGCGGCCAGCAGCGCCGCACCGTAGGCACGGCGCGTGGCAACGGCGTTCTTGTTGAGAGCGCCAGTCAGACCGGCGGCGGCAAACCCCTCGGCCAGCGGCGGCAGTCGCAACGTCGACGGCCCGGTGGGCACGAGTGCGGCGGGCGATTTCGGCAACGCGGCCGGGGCAGCCGGGGCGATCGGCGCGCTGCGGGCCGGATCGGCCGAGAGTTCCGCGGCGGTGGCGTCGAGTTCCGCGAAGATGACCGGCAGTTGGTCGGACGAAGCCGGCTTGCCGTGCCAGTTGTCGAACTGCATCGTCGGCGAGCCCCAGCCCTTGATCGTGCGCGCGACGATGGCAAACGGGCGCGGCGTCGTCCCGGCGCGGGCGAGCGCGGCATCCACGGCCGCCGGCTCGTGGCCGTCGATCTGTGCCGTCTCCCAGCCGAACGCCTCGTACTTCTTCTGGACCGCGTCCGCGGACTGCTGGGGAGAGACCGCGTCGGCCTGCCCCTGGCCGTTGCAACTGACAATGGCGCAGACGTTTGCGAGGCGATGGTCGACGATGAAGTCGGCCGCCTCCCAGATCTGCCCCTCGCGCGATTCGCCGTCGCCAATCAGGCAAAAGATGCGCTTGTCGATGCGGCTCAGGCGGGCGGCGAGGGCGAGCCCGGCCGCGACGCTCAGCCCCTGGCCGAGCGAGCCCGTCGCGGCGTCGAAAAACGGGAATCCCTCCGCGGGGTTCGGATGGCCGTCGAGGGGGCTATCAAGAGCGCGGAGCTGGTCGAGGTCGCCGACAGTGAGCGGGCGCGCGGACTCTCGATCGCGCCCGACGAGTCCGCCGTGAAGCGCGTACGCCGCGTAGATGATCGGCACAGCGTGACCCGCGGAGAGCACCAGTCGGTCGGCGGACGGGTCCCAGGGATCATGCGGTTTCCAGCGCAGGTGGCGATCCATCAACAGGGCGACGATGTGCGCGAGCGCCATGCCGCTGGTCGGGTGGCCCGAGCCGGCAGCGGTCGTGCTGCGAAGGGCGAGTCGACAAAGTTCGACGGCGCGGGCGTGGACGGCATGCGTTTCGGTCACTTGCGGATCGCCTTTTTTCCGGGGGTGAAGCGTTCTCTCGTGCAAAACGGCAAGTTAGCGAGTCGGCCTGCGCACAGCAAGACCGAGCGTGCAATTGGGGGGCGGACCTGATGGAATAGCGGGCGTGGGCGACGGCCCGCACCGCATCCACATGGGAGACCCGCCGTGCGTCACGGGTTCACCCGGCCGGGCCGAGGGAGGTCGAAGGTGTCGGTGGTGCGGCAGTACGTCAGCCGGCCCATGCGGCCAAGCGCGCGGAGGCGGGCCGGGTCGACGAGGCCGTCGGGGGCGAGGACATCATCGTTGACGTGGATGGCGACGACCCGGCCGAAGAAGACCTGACCGGCGCCGGCGAAATCGCCGAAGCGTTTGACCTCGATCAACGTGCATTCGATGTTGACGGGGGACTCGGCCACGAGGGCGGGGCGGACAAGGCGTGCGGGGGCGGGGGTCAGGCCGACGAGTTCGAATTCATCGACGCCGTAGGGGGCATCGACGGAGGAGTCGTTCATCTGCTGCGCCAGCGCTTCAGTTGCCGTAGCAACGACGAACTGGCCGGTCTGTTCGACGTTTCGGAGGGAGTCTTTGGGTTGGCCGTCGCGGCGAAGGGCGGGGCAGAAGATGACGACGGGGGGATTGCCGGAAACCATGTTGTAGAAGCTGAAGGGGGCGAGGTTGCGCCGGCCGTCGGGGGAGACGGTAGAGACCCAGCCGATGGGGCGCGGGACGACGAAGGTGATGGCGAGGCGGTAGACGTCGGCCCAGCGTGCATCGTGGTCGGCGAGTTCGAGATACAAGTCGCGGTCCGCCCGGTTATTTACCTTCCGTCTTCACCCAGCCGAAGTGGTAATCCTTGTCTTCGATGGCGTCGGCTTCGGTGGTGAGCAGGAACGGTTTGTAACAATCGCACATGACGGCGAGTTCGTTGGTGAACTTGGCGCCGAGGGAACGTTCATACATGCCGGGGTGGGGGCCGTGGGCGACGGCCTGGGGGTGGAGGCTGATGGACTCCGCGGCGATGCCCTTGCGCGAGATGAAGTTGCCATCCACGTAGTAGAGGATTTCGTCCATGTCGACGTTGGCGTGGCCGTAGGGGCAGGGGATGGCCTGCTCGTGGAAGTCGACGGGGCGGGGGACGAAGGAGCAGACGACGAAGCCTTCGCCGGCGAAGGTCGTGTGGATGGTCGGGGGCAGGTGGACGGAGCCAACTTTCGGCTGATAGTCGCGGATGTTGAAGGCGACGGGGTAGATGCAGCCGTCCCAGCCGAGGACGTCGAGCGGGAAGTGCTGGTACTGGTGGATGGTGAGGCTGTCCATGAGCTTGACGATGATCGAGAACGGCGGCTTGCCGTGGAGTGCGGGGTCGTACTTGAGCAGCTCGGTGGGGACGCGGAAGTCGCGGTGGCAGTAGGGGGCGTAGTCGGTGAGCTGGCCCCAGCGGTTGCGGAACTGGCCGGGGATGCCCATCCAGGGGCGGCCTTCGAATACAAGGAGCGTGCCCTTGTGGCCGTCGAGGTGGATGCGGTAGGGCGTCGATTTGGGGATGAGCAGGTAGTCGTGCTGGCCGAAGGGGAGCAGGCCGTAGACGGATTCGACGAAACCGGTGCCGTGGGTGACGAAATACAACTCGTCACCGTCGCCGTTGGAGAAGAAGTTGCGCGGGGGCTCGGTCGGCTTGCAGATGCCGAGGTGGAGATTGGCGTTGACGAGCATGGTGCGGCGGCCGGTGAGGAAGTCGCCGCCGGGCTTGATGTCCTGCGTGCGAATGTGCCGGCGGTGCAGCGGTTGCTCGGCGACGGTCGTCACCGGGCAGAAGCCCCTGAGGGCGGTTTTTTCGACGACGAACTCGTCGGTGGGGGGCGTGCGGAAGTAAAGGCAGGAGAAGGGGCCGTTGAAGCCTTCGCGGGTGACGCACTGCTCCATGAGGAGGCGGCCGTCGTCGTCGCGGAGGGCGGTGTGGAGCTTGGGGGGGAGCTTGCCGAGGGCGAGGCGG
>CAZNDQ010000316.1:0-5266 GCA_964571825.1 uncultured Planctomycetales bacterium
TGATGATCAGCTTGCTGAAGCGCAGATCGTTGAAGTCGCAGTCGCTGTTCTGCAGCCCGTGCACCCACGGCTGGCCGGGGGTCTGATCGCCGTGCCAGGTGTAGTTGCTCCAGTTCCGCCCCGCCTTCGCCTCGTGGTGATCGACCCCGCGCACCTTCGCGTCCAGCAGCGCCATCGCGTTGTTCAGCCGGTACATGCCGTACTTGCCGATGACGCCCGTCAATCCCATCCCCCCGCGCATCTTGAACGTCCGCGTCCCTGCGCCGCCCATCTCC
The DNA here is from genome assembly GCA_964571825.1 of uncultured Planctomycetales bacterium. Lineage (GTDB taxonomy): Bacteria > Planctomycetota > Phycisphaerae > UBA1845 > CAZNDQ01. Next base: position 276 of record CAZNDQ010000316.1, read on the forward strand.
TCGATCATCTCCTCCGGATACCCCTGCGCGCGCAGGCGCCTGGCGCCCTCTTCGCCGCTGTACCGCCGCGCCACCGCCGCGTAGGCCTTGGCGATGTACTTGAACACCTCGTCCCACCCGATCCGCACCTGCACGTCCGACCCGCGTGCATCGAACTTGTACTTGCTGCGGTTGCCGTCCACGTCCAGATCGGGGAACCCCGCGTCCGCCCACTCCTTCCACCCCTGCCGGATGATCGGGTGCTTCAGCCGGTACGGCCCGTAGATCAGCCGGTGAAACGTGTACCCCTTGGCGCACTGCCGCGGGTTCCAGTTCGCCGTCGCGTGGTTCCCGTACAGGTCGCCGTACGTCTCGTAGTCGTACTGCGCGCCCATCCGCGTGATCACCCCGTTGCGCACGTACGCCTGCACCCGGCACGCATGCGTGTCGTTCGGCGAGCACACCCAACTGAACCGGCTGTCGTAGCGGTACTGGTCGCGATAGATCCGCTCCCAGTCGCGCGCCGGGTAATACGCCAGCGGGTTGTCGATGTCCGCGCGGAACGCCAGCGCCTGCATCGCCCAGCCCCACGACCCGGCCGCGCCGACGGCCGCCCCCGCCGACTTGAGGAAATCTCTTCGCGTTGTTCCCTGGTTGTCCATGACCATGATCCGTCCTCGTTTCGCCGGCTGATCGACAGCCTTACGCACCCTCGGCAACACCGGCCGCGCGGACGGCGCGATAGTCCGCACGGTGTTCGAATCGCAATCGCTCATTCACCGGCACGCGCCGCAACTCCTCCTCCGCCCCATCCGGCCACACAATCCGCACCACGTCGACGCGCTCCGCCGCGCCGATCCCGAAGTGCACCACCGGCTCGTTCTGCGACAGATAGGATGGGCTGCTCCCCAGCTCATCCATCCGCGTCGTGCCGCCTGCCGTGACGTACACGCGCGCGCCCAGCGCCGCCGTGTTCCCGCCGCGCTGACGCAGCTCCACCGCCACCCAGTTCCCCGCAGCCGCCGACTCATTCCGCAGCAGCAGCGGCGACCCGCCATGCACGCACAGCACCAGGTCCATCCGCCCGTCCCGGTCGAAATCGAGCTGTGCGCCGCCCCGCCCCACCATCGGCCGGGCCCACGCGGCGCCCGATGCGCCCGCCACCTCTACATACTTGCCGTCAGCGCGCGCCTCGAAGACCAGCGGCGCCTGCGGCCGCAGCCGTCGATGGTCCGCCTCCTCCTCCATCGTGTGGCCGTTGACGATCCACAGATCGCGCCGCCCGTCGTGATCGAAGTCGCAAAAGGATGTCGCCCAGCCGACCATGTCCAGCGAGATCTGCCCCAGCCCCACGTTGTCCGCGTCGTCAATGAACCACGTCCGCCCACCTGACTGCATCACGCCGTCGAGAAGCATGTTGCGGTACAGCGCGTTCTCCTGCGCGATCCAGTGCGTGATCACCAGATCGAGGTCGAGGTCGTCGTCGATGTCGCCCACCGCGACGCCCATCGCCCCGCGATAATCCGCCGCCAGGCTCGACGGCCCGATGTCCTCAAACGTCCCGTCGCGCCGATTGAGGTAAACCCCGTTCTCCGAGACGTCGTTGGCCACGTAGAGGTCCGGCCAACCGTCATTGTTCATGTCCAGCCACGCAGCGCTGAGACTGCGCCCGGTCGGATTGGCAACGCCGGCGACGACGGCCACCTCCTCGAACGTCCCGTCCCCGCGGTTGCGAAACAGCGCGTTCGGCTGCGGCGGATACGACGATGGGTTGAGCGTGAACGGCTGCTCGCTCGCGTATTGCCGCTCCATCACCCCCCGATCCTCGGCGCGATACGCGAACGCCACGTAGTTGCACACGTACAGGTCGAGGTGCCCGTCGCGGTCGAAGTCGCCCCACGAACAGCCCGTGCTGAACCGCTCATCCTGCACCCCCGCCGCCGCCGTCACGTCGGTAAACGTGCCGTCGCCATTGTTGCGGTACAGCACGTTCGCGCCGTATGCCGTCACGTACAGGTCCGCGTCGCCGTCGTTGTCGTAGTCGCCCCACGCAGCGCCCATGCCCAGCCCGACGAACCCGACGCCCGCCGCGTCCGTCACGTCCTCGAACCGCTCGCCGCCGACGTTGCGATACAGCCGCGACCGGCCGGCCCGCGCATCCATCGCCGCGCCCGGCACCGCCGGCCCCGACGTGTTCACGAAATACAGATCGCAGTAGCGGTCGCCGTCGTAGTCGCCGCAGGCCACGCCCGAGCCCATGTCCTCCGGCAGCAAGGACTCGCGCGCCGCCGGGAAATGCCGGAACGAAATCCCCCGCGTCGCCGACACGTCCGCAAAGCGGATCGGCGACGCCGACGCCTGCCCCGCGCCGCCCAGCACGTTCGTCACCCCTTCGCTCGCCGTCCCCACGGCCGGGACCGGGCGCGCGTCGCGGCGATTGCTCGCCGCGACGGCTGCGCTGATGGCGATCGTCACCACCACACACAGCAGCGCCCAGCGGGCCACTAGCCGGCGTCGTTTATTCGGCTGCCGCAACCTGCTCATCGCTCACTACCATCGTCGCCTCGGCGCGCGCAATGTCCGTCACCTCGCTGCGCATTCCCGCCTCTTCACCAAACAGCCGATCCAGAAACGGCGCACTGAACTTGCAGTACCACACCACTGCCGAAACATGCAGCGTGCGCACCGCTGTTCCGTGCGGCACCGTGAACTCACTCTTCGTCGATTCCGGCAGGCTCGCCTTCGCCGCCGCTGCCGACGGCATCCCCGGACAAGTAAACTCAAAGTCCGTCGTATCCGTGAACCCCGGAAACAGCGCCCGCTTGAACCGCGCCCCCACCATCCGCCACAGTTCGTGCCGGCCGATCAACTGCCCCAGCCGGTCGATCAGCTCCGCCTTGAACACGATCCGCGGATTGACCAGATAGCCCCGCTCGTCCGGCCGCGCCGAGGCGAACACGATCGCCCCCGTCTCGTCGCGCACCGTCACCTCCACCCACCCCTCGATCATGTCCATCGGACCCGTCGGAAAATCGTGACCCGCCTTGTTGTTCGTCACCACCGTCTGGATCACGACGTTCTCGCCCGGACGAACCCGCTCCGGCGCCTGCACCCGCAGCCGCACCACCGGCCCGCTCGTCCAGCGATCCGCGATCTCCGGCACCGCATATTCCCCGCGCAGCCACCGCACCGTCAGCTCGCACTGCTCCTGCGCCCCGTCCAGACCCAGGTATCGCGGAATGAACTGATTGGCCCCGAGAAAGCGGTGGCTGCGATGCTTGCCGTCCGCCGCACGGCGGTTCCGGTCCTGCGCATCGCCCGCCGCCGGCTCCTCGCCCTCCAGCAGTGGCATGTGGCACTCCCGGCAACTGATCGTCCGGGTTTGGTCCTGCTCGTCGTGCCAGCGGCTCTTGCGCCAACTGTCGTACTGATTCTGCCCCTGCACCCACCCGACCTCGTTCAGCTCGGCGTCCACGAACTGCTTGTGACACGCGCCGCAGGCCTCGGCCGTCTTGTACAACGGCCGCATGTACGACGAGACGTGATGCTGCGGATACGCCCGGATCAGGAAATCGCTGACGAACTTCGCCGCCCCGCCGCCGCGCTTCTCGAACAGGTACGGCCGCGGCACCGCCACCGTGTAGTCCCCGTTCCCCCGCACGTCCGCCTGCACCATGCTGTGACAGACCAGACAGGACACCCCCTCGTCCGCGCCCTCGGCGCTCAGCCGCACGTTCCCCACGTTCTTCGCCCCCGCGAACAACGAAATCGGATCGTGACAGCCCGCGCAGTAGCGCGTCGCTTCCGGCGCCAGCTCCGCCGACATCACCTCCTGCACCCTCTGAAAGACGAAATCCGACGAGGCGTAGCGGTGCGCGCTCGGCGCCCACTCCCGCGCGATCTCGCTGTGACAGCCGCTCGTGCCGCAACCCGCCGAGCCCGCCAGAACGTCAGACCGCAGCGCGCCGCGCTCCCGGAACCGCGACCGCGATTCCGCCAGCACACCCTCGACCTCTCGCCGCAACCCCTCGTTCAGCGCCATCGACGCGCACAGCTTCTCCGCCGCGCCCACCAGCCCCTGATGCTGCGTCGGGTCCGGTCGCAGATTGGCCAGGAAAAACTCGCCCCGCTCGCCGCCCAGCAGCCCGGCGACCCGCGTTCGCACCGATTCCTCGACGTCGTTCATCTCCAACCGCGCCAGGCTCGGCGCAAACGGCCGGTCCTCGCCCAACCGGAAGTCGTAGTCCCCCGGAAACGCCCTCCGACCGTCGTCAAACGGCGTCAAGGCCGCCAGCACCGCACATACCGCCAGCGGCGCCGCCGTCCACCCCAGCGACTGCGCCGCGCACAACCACCGCGCACGGCGCAGCGCCTCGCGCACCCGCTCCTGTCCCGGCGTCCGCACCACCAGCGTCGTCAGATGCGCGCCCAGCGCGGCAAACAATACAAACGTGCCGATCAGATGAACCTGGTCCCAGACCTGCCCGATGCGCGGCCCGAACACCGCCTGCCACGTCAGCACAAATCCGCTGACCAGCAGCACCCCCAGCACCGCCGCCGCGATGTAGCCCAGCAGTTGATAGTGGCTAAGGTTCCCGCGTCGCCGCCGCCACCAGTGCCGAACCACGTACCACACGATCGGCACCGTCGCCGCCACGCCGATCACCGTGTGCGCCAGCACCGAGTACTGATTGAACACCGAAAAATCGAGCAGGTAGATACCCAGCCCCGAGAGCGTTTCGAACAGCAGCACGCCCAGCGTCAGCCCTGCCAGCCGCGACCGCCACTCGGCCGGCGCATCCACGCGCGATACCACCCGCTCAGCCGCCTCTTCAACCGGCGAGGCCGGCAGATCGATCACAATGGATGCCGGGAGTTCGCTCATGTTGCACGCTGCGATCACTCGAACTGCAGGACTTGCCAGATGCTGATGTTCTTCTTCCCCGCCCGGTCGCCCGCCGCCCCGTTCCACACCGCGAACGACACCGGGATCGACTCGCCCGGACGGAACG
>CAZNDQ010000317.1:0-2889 GCA_964571825.1 uncultured Planctomycetales bacterium
AGCTGGGACGCGACCTTCTCCCTCCTCTCGCGCCAGAGCGTCGAGTACGTCAAGTTCTCCCAGCCGCCCGTCCCTTACCTGCCCGACGACTGGTTCAACGGCTGGAACGAGCCCTCCGTCTATGGACACGACGATGTCTACCCCATCGTCGCCGACGACTGGGTCTGCACCACGGACGAGCCCGTCTCCGACCTCCACTGGTGGGGCTCGTTCCTCGGCTGGAGCCGCTCGACGCTGCCCCCAGTCACGCCGACCGCCTACCACGTCGGCATCTGGACCGACGTCCCCGCCGGCCCCCTGCCCTTCAGCCACCCCGGCGAAATGATCTGGGAGTTCGTCGCCCGTGACTTCAATGTTCGCCATGTCGGTTGGGACCTCGATCCGCGCTTCCCGACGATCGACGGCCTGCCCGAAGCCTGCTTCCGCTTCGACGCCGACCTCCCGCAGCTCAAGTGGTTCTACCAGCAGCCGTTCGGCGAACCGACCGTCTACTGGATCAGCATCGCCGCCATCTACGACGACCCGCTCCCCGTCGAGCACGTCTTCGGCTGGAAGACCCGCCCGCGCGTCGACTCCCTCGCGCCGGACGATGCGGTCCGCATCTTCGAACCGGCTGAGCCGCACCGCCACGATTTCTGGATCTTCGGCGAGCCCATCTTCTGGCCCGACCCGTCGTACTCGTGGGATACGGCCTTCGCCCTCACCACGCGCGAGCCGCACCCCTGCGTCTGCGGCGACCTCAACTTCAGCGGCGGACCGATCGACCTCGTCGACTTCGCCACCTTCGCCACCTGCTACGGACTCGAGTACCCCAGCCCGAGCTGCGATGACGTGGCCCTCGCCTGCAGCGATCTCAACCGCGATGGTGTCGTCGACCTCGTCGACTTCTCCACCTTCGCCGTCCTCTTCGGCACGACCCCCACCCAGTCGCCGCCGAACTGCCTGGCGCCGACCGCAGAATCGCGGTCGGCCGAGAGCACGGACTTCCCCGTTCGACGCTGAGACGCTCATCGAGTCGCAGCGTCGGCGCAAACAAAAAGGGTGGACGGAGCACATGGCTCTGTCCACCCTTTGCGCATTCCTTGATGCGGCTTCGCGCGATCGTCGACTTAGAAGTTGACGTTCACGTCGAAATTGGCCGCCAGCAGACGGGCCTTCGTCAGCGTGATGTACGGATCGTTGCTGATCTTCGTCACGAACAGCGGCTCCTGGCCGATGATGTTGATCAGCGGCGAACGGCCGGGCTTGATCCCGTCCTCAGGAACGCGAACCAGGTGCCCGCTCCAGTTGAAAATGTACGTGCCCGGATCATTGATGCTGTCGAACGGAATGTTCGTGCCCGGCGCACACATGCCATACGACTGGCAATTCTGGACGCTCGTCTCGGTCATGGTCGAGTCTCCTCTCAAGGGGTTCGGGGAACAGGTTGGTACACACTACGTCTGCGCACCGCCCGATCGTGCCCGATCATCCGCGGTGTGCACCCCTACAATCGTCACCGCCAACCCCCGAGTTGACAACGTTCCCGCCGCACTTCACCCGGCCCAAACGCCTGCCCCGCGCCCAGCCCCCAAACGCCCGGGGCCCGCGAATCACCCCCGCCACTCACACGCCATTCTCGGACCTCCCTCCCCGCACATCGCACGCCAATGAGAGCAACGGTGCCACCCTCCATTCGCCGCCCAACCCCCGTCCAATGCGCACCGTGCCCCCGGCCGCCATGCCTCTCGCGCCGACCCACTCCCGACGGGCCACCGATCCGGAACCCTGCCAACGTAGCTCCTCTTCCGTGTGCCACTGCTTCAAGCAGTGCGATCACCAGTTACCTCCCGCCCCGCCAACCGGACTCCGCTCATCACACATTCGGTTGGTCCATCTTGTGCGGAACATCGGCAACACCGGCCCAATACGCCGCGCTGGACCACCTCCACTCTTCCGGCCGCCTGACCAGCCCGCGCCTCACCGGGTTGGCGTGTATGTACTCAATCACGCTCCCGACAGTCCGCTCGCGAAAGACGTTGCGATCGAACCCCCCGCCCGGCTGCCAGAAGCGAAACACGTTTCGTGACGGATATCGAACCGTGAGACGGCGCAGCCAGTTCAATTGCCCGGTTTTCTCCAGATGTCTCCGCGCGGCCTCCGCCACCGGCCGCTTGAGCGCCACGAGCACGTCCTTCATTCTGTACACCTCGTCCCTCGGAACCACCACGCCATGCACGCGTTCCGGCATGATCGCGTACGACCACAGTGCCAGCCGCAATTCCCGCCGTGCCCGACTCAACGATTCAATCACCCACCGCCGAGCCAGGATCCGCGATAGCAACGGCAATCGGCCGACGCACGAATACGTGACGAAGTGCGCATGCCCGGGCTCGTTCCACGCCCGACGCGTCTTGCGCCGACTCGGTACCATGACTCGAATCCTTTCCCTGTCTTCCCGCGCCCCCCAGGGCGCACAACATCGACTTCTCCCTTTCGTGCCGGAGTCTATCCCGGCGCCGCCGGGATGGCTCCGTGGCTTCGTGGCCTTTTCCTCTGGTCCCATCGCTCCACATTCCGCAATTCCCGGCTTCTCTTCAACCGGCTACCAGCCACTGGTCACTCATTCCGCCGCAGACCCCCTTGGCCGCCAGGAATCTCCTGCCCGGCCCGTCTTTCTCCGACCCCGCTTTCGCGTCGATCTCGATTTTTCTTGACAGGTATTCGCCCGCGCCCCCGTCCCTCAGATCGGGTCGTTCGCACGACGCCTGCACCCCCGTCAAACAACTCATGGAGCTTGCCGAACAGCCCGCATCCCCCGGACGGGCCGTCCGCCCCGGCCCGAATCGAGCGGGTGCTCGCGTCAATGCAACGCAGTGCCCCCGGGGGCACGAGGAAATACATCGATGG